>DATNOY010000953.1:0-3002 GCA_036703495.1 Coleofasciculaceae cyanobacterium | reverse complement strand
GAAGGCTTGCTCAGACGGCTGCTGAAATAAAGCCGGTCGAACGAGCGCCACTGGATTCAGCTGGATTTTATCTAACTCGCCCTGAGCGGCTAAACGAGAGGCCCGATTAACGGTTTCGTAGATAGCATCCAGGGTTTTGTTTTGGCGAATCCGCTGAAGAAACTGCGCCCGATCGCGCACATCTCGGGGATTTTCGAGAGCGCGATCGGTATATTCTGGGTCATTCTCGCCCAGCACGGCATTGACCAGGTCATAATCAATATTTTGGTCTTCCTGTAACAGCGTACGAATGCGCTGCAAGAAGAAATCGCGTAACTGTTCATTCAAGCCGATCGCCGCTTTGGACTGAACAGCCACAAAATCCGTAATGACCTGATCTAACAGCTGATCCAAGTTCAGCGGTAAATCAGCCGCCCAAATAATGTTGACAATGGCAGTTGCCGCCCGACGCAGCGCAAACGGATCGGAAGACCCAGTCGGCACCAGTCCCAAACCAAAAATCCCCACCAGGGTATCCAGGCGATCGGACAGCCCTACGACCTGACCAGTCAAGGTTTGGGGCAGTTGATCCCCTGCGCCTCGCGGCAGGTAATGCTCAAAAATTGCAGTGGCCACGGCTGGAGCCTCACCACTGCTGAGGGCGTACTTCTGCCCCATCGTCCCTTGCAATTCTGGAAACTCGCCCACCATCTGCGTCACCAAATCGGCTTTGCAGAGTAGCGCCGCCCGCTGAATGTCAGTGCGTTCAGGAGCACTCACTTGAAGTTGGTCAGCAATGCGATCGCTAATTTTGACAATCCGATCGACTTTTGCCCGCACTGATCCCAGATTTTCCTGAAAAGTCACGGTTTCCAGGCGTTCCAGGTAAGACTCTAGAGACTGCTTGCGATCGAGATCAAAGAAATATTTGCCATCTGAGAGACGCGCCCGAATCACCCGGGCATTGCCAGCGGCAATAATTTCTGCCTTGGCAGGATCCCCATTGGAGATTGTAATAAAGTAGGGCAGCAGAGCCGACGAACCGGCCGATGCGACAATCGGAAAATACCGCTGGTGGCTTTCCATTTCCATGATAATCACCTCGGCAGGCAACTCCAGAAATGCCGGATCAAACTTGCCGATCACAGCTGAAGGCGATTCCACCAGATCGCGCACTTCTCGCAGCAGGTTAGGCGCAATCACGGCATCCCCCCCGACGCTGGCCGCTGCCGCCTGGGCTTGAGCCACAATCTGCTTTTGTCTTTCGGCTGCATCCACTTCAATCGAGGCAGATCTCAAGCAGGTGACATATTCTGAGGCATGGGGAATAGAAATAGGCTCTGGGTGAAGCACCCGATGCCCTTGAGTCAGGCGATCGCTCGTACAGCTTTCTGAACCATTTACTAGCATCAGCGGCAAGACCGCCTCATCCAGCAGCGCCACCAGCCAGCGAATAGGGCGGGGAAACCGCAGATCGCCATCGCCCCACCGCATGAACCGCTTGCCCTCTAAGCCCAAAATCCATTGGGGAGAAAGCTCTGTGAGCATTTCAGCCGTTGACCGACCCGGAATTTTTTGTTGAACAAAGACAAAATCGCCCTTATCGGTCGATCGCACCTCCAGTGCCGTTAGCTCAACCCCCCGAGAGCGGGCAAATCCTTCTGCAGCTTTAGTGGGTTGACCATCCTTAAACGCTGCCTGTGCCGAGGGTCCTCTCACCGCTTCCTCGCGATCGGGCTGTTGAGACGGCAAGCCTCGCAGCAGCACCGCAAGGCGTCGGGGTGTACCGTACACCTCAACAGATTCTGGCGTTAGGAACGCCTCACTCAGGCTTTGGGGAATCCGCGATCGCCATTGAGTCAGCGCATCATCCACAAAGCTAGCAGGCAATTCTTCGGTTCCAACTTCCAACAAATACGTGACCATACGCACCGAGCAATTTCAGTTGAGCAGTTCTTAAACTTAATTCTCAAAGAGAATGAACCGGCAGAGCGATCGCACCCGATTCAGCAGGTTGAATATCAGCCTTTCGCCAATTCCCATAGTTTACTGGCACAACTAGTTTACTGGCACAACTAGCCGACTGCACAAATCAACGGACTGAAGCCGCTATTTCCTCATTTATGTCCCGGCTGAGCCAGCCAAAACCAACAGCAGCGTTTCAGGATTTGAGTTTACGTTTATGCTTTTCCTTACTGGTTCTTACTGGCTGGTTTTTACTGGAAAACGGTGCCCAATGACGCGATCGCCCCAAGGAAAGCTGAGATGAGTAGAAGCGTTAAATTCTTAAGTCTGTCTGCAAAACTTTTAGCCGTTCTGGGGCAGATCACTTCTTGGGGACTCTTAGCGCCCTTGATCAGCCAACCTGCCCTGGCGTTGCCCGGACAGACTGTAGAGACAGTAGCAGCCTGGATTCACACTCATCCCACCTTGCAGCCTGAGAGCGGTGAAATCTTGCTGGTGCGTAAAAGCGACACCCCTTCTCGTCGTTTCACCTTTGAAGCTCTGACGACCTCGCCCGGCCGAGCTGCCAGCAACCTGAGCGGCGGCACCATCCGCAGCGAGCGGATTTCTTTATTTGATACCACAAATGGCGTGAGTCGCGATCGCCTGGAAGAGTCTCTCCGCGTGATCTACGGAGATGCCATTTATCAGGACTATCAGCAGTCCCAAGTGGTTTATCAATATCCCACAGCTCAGATGAGCAGCACAGCCCAGAACCAAGCAACTCCTCTACGAGAATCTATCCAGGGAGAAATTCGCCAGGGCAATCGCTTTGCCTATCGCATTGAGACCGTACAAACACGGGGCGGCGAAGCGTACAGCGGGCAAATCAGCATTTTCCTCATTGAGGATATCAACAAGCTAGAAGTAGAGTTGCAGAGTCAGTAACTAGGGGTGCGGGCGAAAACGAGCCGATTGCGAATTCCTTTACGGAGTCTTTACCGTCACCCAGTGTTAAAAATTACGACCCATCAGCCATAACTAAAGACATCATCCCTGCAACTAAGCTTTCGGACACG
>DATNOY010000952.1:0-2773 GCA_036703495.1 Coleofasciculaceae cyanobacterium | reverse complement strand
TGGAAGTTGAAGAATTAGTAGACAAAATTCAAAGCCTAGAGGCTCGCCTGAAAGTACTGCTGCTTCCTCGGGATCCCAACGATGATAAGAACATCATGTTGGAAATTCGCGCAGGTACTGGCGGCGACGAAGCTAGTATTTGGGCTGCCGATTTAGTGCGGATGTATTCCCGCTATGCTGAAACTCAGCGCTGGCGTGTGAAGCTACTCAGTGAATCTTCGATTGATATGGGTGGTTTCAAAGAGGCCATTCTAGAGATTCAGGGAGATCAGGTTTACAGCAAGCTGAAGTTTGAGGCAGGCGTACACCGAGTGCAACGGGTGCCGCTAACAGAAGCGGGCGGTAGGGTTCACACTTCAACCGCAACTGTGGCAGTGATGCCCGAGGTTGACGATGTTGAAGTTGAAATTGATCCAAAAGATATTGAACTCAAAACAGCCCGTTCAGGCGGTGCCGGTGGACAGAACGTCAACAAAGTGGAGACAGCAGTTGACCTGATTCACAAGCCGACTGGTATTCGGATTTTCTGCACGGAAGAGCGATCCCAGCTGCAAAACCGGGAGCGAGCCATGCAGATTTTGCGGGCGAAGCTCTATGATATTAAGCTGCGTGAACAACAAGAAGCAGTGACTTCTATGCGGCGATCGCAGGTTGGAACAGGGGCACGCTCTGAAAAAATTCGCACCTACAACTACAAAGATAATCGCGTCACCGATCATCGTTTGGGGCATAACTTCACCCTGACCCCGATCTTAGAAGGGGATTTAGAGGAAGTGATTCAATCCTGCATTTCTCAAGATCAGCAAGAGCGATTGGAGGAACTCGCCGTTTCAACGGCCTCTTCGCCTGCTTAATGTCAGATGTGGATGCCCTAGATCAGATTGATTTAGACTCGATTAGATCATCAGTACTAGACTCTAGACTCAGGTCGGACTACAATGACCACAGTTCTGGGGTCTTTGCTTATGCCACGCTTTCTTCATCTGGCTGATATTCATTTGGGGTTCGATCGCTACGACAACAAGCAGCGTACCCAAGACTTTTTTTATGCGCTTCAGGATGCGATCGAGAAATATGCGGTTGCCGAAAAAGTAGATTTTGTCTTGATTGCAGGCGATTTGTTTGAGCATCGCAACATTTTGCCTATGACCTTAAATCAAGCGCAAGTTTGTCTACAGCTTTTGCAGGAGGCTGGCATCCCCGTCCTGGCGATCGAAGGCAATCATGACAACCGTCCCTACGGCACCAAAACGAGCTGGCTTCGCTATCTGGCGGATTGGGGACTGCTGATGCTGCTAGAACCGGGTGATCCGGCTCAAGGCGAACCCTTTTATTCTCCTTGGCAGGATGGGTATGGCGGCTATATTGATTTGCCGTGCGGCGTGCGGGTATTGGGATCGCAGTGGTATGGCGCTTCGGCACCCAAGGCGATTGAGCAAATTGCAGCCGCTATCCAGGAGCTACCGCCGATTGACCATACTATTTTGCTATTTCATCACGGCATTGAGGGACAAATTTCTCGCTACCAAGGAGCCTTGCGCTATCCTGAGCTACTGCCCTTAAAGCAGGCGGGAGTTGACTATTTGGCGTTAGGGCACATTCATAAAAGCTACGCCCTGGAGGGCTGGATTTTTAATCCTGGCTCGACAGAAGCGAATAGCGTAGAAGAAGCAAGTTTTGAACGAGGCGTTTATCTAGTCGAGATGCATCCATCGGGGATCACTGCCACACTGAAACAAGACTATTATCAGCGCCCGGTTGCGCGGCTGCGGTGGACAGCAAAAGGGCAGGAAAGCCCAGAACAGGTGGAGCAAGGGGCAATCAGTCAAGTGCAGCAGGCGATTCAGGCGGGCAAACTTCATCCTGCCGATCAGCCCATTGTAGAACTGCGGATTGAGGGGCAAGTTGGCTTTGATCGCCTGGAGCTGGATATCCGTCAGCTCCAACAGCAGCTTCAGCAAATCAGCAATGCGCTGATCTTCTTATTGAAATATGAAGTAGATGCGATCGCCTATGCTTCGCCCCTGTCAGAAGATGCCAGTCGCCTGCAAGTTGAGCAAGAGGTGTTTATGGATTTGCTGACGGCTAATAATAGCTACAAAAAACGAGCGGTAGATCTGGCGCAAGGGCTGATTGAACTCAAGGACTGGCAGTTAGCGGGGCGATCCGAAGCCGAACTCTATGCCTTTGTACAGGATCTGCTGATGGCTGAAACTGGAGAAACCGGCGAAGTAGCAAAGACTTCTACCTAGGGTTGGCTGGCTAATTTTGCAGGAGAGCGTCGAGGTTCGTGTTCAGAACTCTTTAAATTTTGTTAAAGTTGGTTCTGGGACTTAAATTTTTATGACCAACACGACTGCTTTAACCCTGCAAGGAGAATTTTGATGCTGCGCCTAGAACACATCAGCAAAATTTATCCGACAGGTGAGGTACTGAAAGATATTAACTGGGAAGTCAAATCTGGCGATCGCATTGGGCTCGTCGGGGTGAATGGTGCGGGTAAATCAACGCAGCTCAAGATTATTGCGGGTGAAACTGAACCCACCTCAGGGGAAATTATTCGGCCCGCTAGTCTGCACATTGCCTATTTGAATCAGGAATTTGAAGTTGACTTAGAGCGTACGGTCCGAGACGAATTCTGGAAAGCGTTTGGGGAAGCGAATCGAATTCACCAGGCTTTAGGGGCTGTTCAGCATGATATGCAATCGGCTAGTCCTGAAGAGTTGGACGACCTGATTCACAAGCTGGATCGGCTGCAACGCCAGTTTGAAGC
>DATNOY010000951.1:0-4028 GCA_036703495.1 Coleofasciculaceae cyanobacterium | reverse complement strand
TTGATCAGTCCCCATCATCGCTTCGATCTCATAGGTCCACTCCCCGACGAGTTTTTGGAGCCATTGATGTTCTTTCTGAGGCTGAACAGTCATGGGTGCAGTTTGTTCGGTTTGCATCGTTTCCATGGTTTGTCTCCTTGTAATGAATGATGGAGGATTGCGATCGCATTAAAATTGGCTGAAAGTGCGACATTTTTACCCATACGTTGGCTTTTGCGGATACCCAGGTGGCGAATCTTCAAAGTCTTCTTGCCGCCCGTAGGGAGTCACATCAAGCAGGCTGTAGGTATCGGTGAGGGATTCAACGCCACGGGCATAGGTCGAGTAGGTATGGAAAACATCGTCACCCAGGCGGAAGAAAACACTCAAACCTGGTTTTTCACTTTCCACAATGGCACTGGGGATACCTCTGCTTTCCAATTCAGCTCTAGTCAGGTAGTTGTACTCAATAGGTGCAATATCCTCATTTGGCGTGACGTGGAAATCGTAGTTAAAATCGCTGCCAAAGGAAGAATACCAGGGAACCGTCCATTCTCTCTGCTTCTTGTAGGCTTCTAGTTTGGGAAACGGAGCGCGGGAAACTAACGCAAAGGTGGTATCGCGCTCATTCAACAGCGATAGATCACCCAGCGAATTAACAAAACCTGTACATCTCCCACAGCCCTTCTCCCACTCGGGAGCAAACATAAAGTGGTAAACGATCAGTTGGGTTCGTCCTTCAAACAGATCAATGAGTTTTGTAGAACCCTCTGATCCTGCAAAAATATATTCCTTCTCGAGTTTGACCATTGGTAGCCTGCGTCGTTCGGCATTGATGCGATCGCGCTGCTTCGTCAACTCTTTTTCATGTTCAAGCAGTGTTTTACGAGCAGTCAGCCACTCGTCTCTGCCAGCGATTTCTGGATGTGCAATTACGTTCTGAATCATTGTGAATCTCCACAGTGTAATGGTTGAACTCAAATCAAAAGCCATGTTGCTGTGATGGGTTACACCTCTATTTTTTCCTTAACAGATGCAGCCTGATCAATTGCGCTAGATTCCATGTACACCAGTTCCCAAAGGTGACCATCTAAATCTTGAAATCCATGGGCGTACATGAATCCGTGGTCTTGAGGCTCGTTATAGGTTGTGCCGCCAGCAGCCACAGCTTCACGAACCATCTCATCCACTTTTGCTCGGTTTTCAACCGATAGGCATGTCAATACTTCGGTACTTTGGGTGGCATCGCAAATCGCCTTGGGTGTGAACGTTTGGAACTTCTCATGGGTCAAAAGCATCACGAAGATGCTTTCGGACACAATCATGCAGGTAGCCGTTTCATCGGTAAATTGCGGATTGAACTGAAAGCCGAGTTGTGTAAAAAACTCGATCGATTGCTTGAGATTTTTGACGGGTAAATTGACGAAAATTTGAGTACTCATGGTTTCTCCTACTGTAACTGCTGTCGATTGTTAGAGTTCAGCGGCGGCCAATCCGGGCTATTCGCCGCAACAAATTGTTAGAGTGATGTTTGTACACATCAGGAAGTATTGACGGCTGCGCTTACTTCATAGATTCCACGTAAGACGAAAATTGATTCAAAAGACCATCTGTGCCTGCTGTTCGTGACTCGGCATTGTATTCACCGATTAGAAATAACCCTTGTTCGGTATAGGTTAGTTCAGTTGCGTTGGACTTGCTCTTGAACTCCACTCCTGTAAGTGAAACAGAGAAGAGGTTACCGCCAACCTGCATGTCGAACGTATAGATCAAACGAATATTGGGCTCAATGAGATGAAAACGTGCGGTATAGATTGTTTCTGTGCCGTCTTCAAAGCGACCATGAGCAATTTCTATTCCGTTTGTTTGCAGATCCAGGCTTCTTCTGATTTCTGTCCAAGCCGGACCTACAAACCAGTGCTTTCGATGCTCAAGTTTCGTCCATGCTTCATAGACCGTTTCACGCGACGCATTAATCTGGCGGGTCAGCGAAAGACCACCGTATTTCATGGGTTCATGTTCGTTCATATGCTCAAACGACCTGTTCACAGTTGACCATCCAAGGAGTACCAAACTGGTCAATCAACATGCCAAACCGGACAGACCAGAAGGTTTGGGCGATCGCCATTTTCACGGTGCCGTTTTCTGCCAGAGCGTGAAAAATCCGTTCTGCCTCGGTGGGTTCGGAGGTGCTAATTTGCACGCAGAAGCCTTGAGGTTTTTCAAAGTATCCTGGTGGGCAGTCAGACCCCATGAGAAGGCGATCCTCTAATTCAAGACAAGCGTGCATGATTTTGTCCTGCCACTCTGGTGTGATGTTTTCTGCGGAAGGTGCTTCTTTGTGCGTCATCATCATGGTGATCTTGCCACCCAGACATTGCTCGTAGAATTTGAACGCAGCCTCACAGTTGCCGTCGAACATGAGATAAGAATTGATTTTCATGATGGATTCCTTTTGTGAATGTGTTCTTGTAGGAGCGGGTGGATGTCGATCGCTTAAGGATGTTCAAGGGATCTATTAAACCCACCCTTATAGACGGGTTTAGGGATTGAGGGTGAAGACCGCTTGAGCATTGGAGGGATTAAAGGGTACCGAAATGTGTTCATGGAGAATTTGCCAGGTGCCCTGCTGCTTCTGACACACAGCAGTAGCCCGCATCCACATTTGCATTGCGGGATGGTCTTGTTCGCCCGTAAAGTGAAATAGCCAGTGAGCAACCGCTAAGTTGTCATTCACAGTAACAGTGAGATCGCGTGTTTCCATTCCGAACAATTCTGGAAAGTAAGGCAAGCAGTCTTCCCATAATTGACGAATGGCATCTTTACCTTTGGTTTGGAATGGAGGCTTAACATCAAAGAGAATTGCCTCATCAGCATAGCGAGACATAATTTGCTCCACATCTTTGCTGCAAATCGCCCGTTGTTGAGCCGCAACCAACTGGCGGATTTCAGCGTCCTGGGTTGAGATTGTGTTGGCAGTGGTCATGATCATTTCTCCTTTGAAGAATCGTTTGCGATTTAATTTCACGTTGTGATGGGCTAATCGATCGCAGATGAATTACTTTTGCTGTCGCGCTTCAACTTGGGCGCGAATGCGCTCTTCCTGTTCTCTTAATTCGGTGGTCAGGGCTTCAAACTCCTCTTCACCAATTACGGGACGGATCTCAATGTCCGAGTCTCCTGGCATGGGGTTGGGACAACGCTTCACCCAGGCGATCGCCTCTTCAATGGAGTCCACTTGCCACAGCCAGTACCCTGCCACGAGCTCCTGTGCTGGAGTAAAGGGTCCCGGGGTGACGGTGCGATCGGTTCCTGAAAAGTGAACGCGTACCCCTCTTGAGCTAGGATGTAGCCCCTCAGCGGCAAGCAAGATACCCGCCCTAGCTAATTCTTCGTTGTACTGTCCCATTTCAGTCAAAAGCTGTGCGCTTGGCATGACCCCGGTTTCGGAGTCTTGGGTTGCTTTGACGAAGACCATGACTTTCATTGTGAAATCTCCTGTTGAGTGGTTTTGAGTTGGATGGCTAGCTGACGGTCATGACTGTGCTGGTAATCCCGCAATTTCGAGAACAGGGCGAATCTCAACCGTGCCCACTCGCGCTCCTGGAATGCGGGTGGCGATCGCAATCGCTTCATCTAGATCCTGAGCATTGACCAGGTAAAACCCGCCCAATTGTTCACGGGTTTCGGCAAAGGGTCCATCGGTCACCAGCGATTTGCCGTCGCGGACGCGGACGCTGGTAGCCGTTGCCACAGGGTGAAGGGGAGCAGATGCCACAAATTGTCCTTGGGTATGGAGATCCTGGGCGACTTGGGCAGATTCTACGTAGCAATGCTCCCGCTCAGTGTCGCTCATAGCGTTTTCGTCCATATAGATCAGCAGCAAATATTTCATTCGGTTGCCTCCTTTGTGATTCAGTCGAATGGGGATGGCTCAAATCGACACTGCACAGAAAAGTTTTTATTGGGTTATTGAGTACGATCGAGCTTTACCTTTGTAATTCAATCGAATGGGAATGGCTCAAATCGACACCTCTAAAAAACTCATT
>DATNOY010000950.1:0-3380 GCA_036703495.1 Coleofasciculaceae cyanobacterium | reverse complement strand
TATTTACCTTCCGCCCTTCAATGATTTTTATGCCGGCAGGTCGGGCGGCATAAACACTGGCTACAACTCCCATGCTGCGCTGAATAACTAGCGCTAGACCAAGCAATAATTTGCGAGAAATACTGGTTGCCATCCACTTTTTTCGGTTCTCAACATAATGTCCGTCACCAGACAAATAGCCGTCAAGCAAAGCTTTAGCTAAGTCCGAAGGTAAATCGATCGCTTCTGGTGGTAACTGTTTGTTGGCTGCACCATATCCACATTGTTTAATGATGTGCCGCAATCTTCCATCATGATCTTTAACTCGAACTTGCGCGGCAGTACCATCAGTTCGAACAGTCCCAGCTTTTTCCCCAAGCATCAATAACAGATCTTCGAGTTTATGCTTGCCGCAACTAATGTAGATGCCATCTCGACGCTGTTTAGCTAAATGACCATCAGCCAGCCATCTTCCAATAATCTTCCATTCCCACGCACTGTAGTCCGAAGACGCGGAAGCAGGAGGTAATTTGAGGTTTACGTAGCTTCCCTTTGTTTCTGCAGATTTAACCCATTGAGGGTCAGACTTCATCGCACTTTGTCTGGCATCGTTTTTCTTTGAAACGCGAGTCCACAATTTGTGATCTGGGGTAAGAATCAAGTTGGGCACACCTTGAGCTTTTACGTGAACAACTGGATTGATCCCCGTACATTGTTTGGCAATAACAGGCTTCCATCTTCCTTTATGGGTAAGGACAAGATCTCCAATCTCGACATCCTCGATCGGCTTGTACCCTTTTTTAGTCAAAACCAAGGTTCCTCTTGCAAGGCAAACGTGGCGTTCATCTTGATTATCGCGAGCGCTTTGATATTGCAACGTTTTACCCATCTCAATGTCCATCCACTGCTGCTGCGTGGTGCCCGCTGCGCGATAGTTCAACAGCTGATAGAACAGTTCGGCTTGCTCTGGGTTTAGCGTGGGGAGGATCTCCTCAAAGCGGCTGCTAATGTCATCAAACACCGGATCGGCGTAGCGTTGCCAGACGTTGATGGAGTCTCGGATTTTATCGCCGGATGCATGGGGCTTATTGCTTAAGTCGCCTGCATAATATTCCAGCAATCCCTCAACAGGGACGGCGCGATCGCCCTTCTTGCGGAACGTTGTCAGATAGTCAGGTACCCCTTGACGGCTAATCGATGAATCTTTTCTTAACTGCTTGTGCAGTAGCCCGATCGCTTTTGTACGCTGCATTGCAGTCACAGGATCTTTTCTAATAACCACTTCTGAATGGAAAATAAAGCCAACCTCGCACATGACGCGCCGCACTTCGCCAGGGAAATCTTTCAGCCCAATGTGCCCGTCCCGTTCTTTTGAAGTCGGCACAATCATCGAGTGAATGGAAGCCAAGCACCCTGGCTTCATGATGCGGTGCAGTTCGCGGGCAAAATACCGATAGCCCTCGTAAAACTCCTCGTCTGACCGAACATTGCCCAGGTCTCGGTCACTGCAAGAGTAAACAAACAAAGAGAGGAACGGGATCGAAGTCACAACCATATCAATGCAGTCGTCTGGCAGCGATCGCATCACATCAATGCAGTCGCCGTGATATAAATGCCAGTCGTTTCCAGAAGATTGATTTAAAACAATTTCATCAGGCTTTACTTGAGTAACCATGAGGGAATCTCCAATTTTTGGGAAGGTTTGTAGTCGATAAAGTGGCGATCGGTCGGTCTTAAAACAGTCGAGAAATATTTGCCAACTTCGCTCCACATGCGATCGGCTTGTTGGGCTTTGCGCTGCAAGTTGTCAAACACGACCCACTCATGCTCCGAAAACACCAAGTGACGATGAACCTCGCGCTTTTGCCCAAACCGATATACCCGATTAGTAGCCTGATACAGCGATTCGTAGGAGTCGTTGATACCGACAAATAAAACATTGCGACAGTGTTGCCAATTCATCCCTGACCCGCAGATAGAAGGCTTTGAGACCAATACTCTCAAATCCCCATCGCTAAATTCATTGAGAATGCGCTCTTTTTCTTCCGGGGATTGACTGCCTGCCACCTGTTTGGCGTCGGGGACTAGCTTCAGCAGCTCATCAGCTTCGTCGTTCAACTCGCACCAAACAAGCCATGAGTCGCGATCGCTGTTAATTAGCTCAGCAGCATGGTTGATTCGGTCTGCTAGCGATTCACGCCTTGCCCTGCGGCGATCGCTCATGCTTGCAACCGACACGAACAAAGCGCCGTCCTCAGGGGTAAGTGTTGACTCGATCGCATGGTGGTGGTCAATCAATGGTGGCAACACAAAGCCATCGTCTGAGTAGCCAATATCGCTAGGCATTCGGTAAACAGTCGCCCAACTTGAAACCCACTGCCAGAACTTATCCTCTCCCCATTTCTTGAGTCGCCAGACGGAGGTATTGCCACCGTCATGGGTAAAGAATGTTGCTAGCATTTGCTGCTGGGTCATCACCCCCAGAAATTCAGCCTGCATCCCAAACTCCTGGTAATCGTTGGGAGATGGGGTAGCAGTCGCCGCTAGCCTATAATCAATCACCGAAGCAAAATCAATGACCGATCGCGCTAGCTTACCGTTGCCTTTTAACAAGCTCGATTCGTCGCAAACTATCCCGCTGAACGATCGCGCTTCAAACTTATGCAACTTTTCATAGTTTGTGATATTGATGCCGCTGGTCACATCAACTTGGGACTCGCAAATGTTGACAGACAACCCAATTTTTTGAGCTTCGCGCTTGAACTGTTTGGAGACCGCTAGCGGAGCCACCAGCAAAACAGGGGAGTCGGTATACTGGCAAACTGCCTCTGCCCACGCCAACTCTTGAAAACCTTTACCCAGTCCAGTGTTAGCAAACAATGCAGACTTGCCAAGCTTTAAGGCGCGATCGACTGTTGCATGTTGAAAATTGAACAATGCGCCGTTTAATGATGATGCAGCAAAGCCTTGTGGCTTCGCTGCGATAACTTTTGACTCAATGTAGCTGTGATAGCTCATCTCAATATTGCGTAACTCCATAATTATGGTAGTTTATGTTGCGTAGTTACGTCAACTCTCCCCACGCCATTCCGCCGCTAATGCCCGATCGCCTGTCTTGACCCCTTCAATATCCCGATCGCCCTCTGTCACAAACCGAACGACGCACCCGATCGCCCTTAGCTCATCTGCCCGGTGCAGCTGCAATGGGGTGGGGTGACATCCAGCCTTCTTCACCTCGACAAACGAGGCGATGCCATCCTTGATCAGCATCAGGTCAGGCAACCCCCCTTTGTTGGTCACTCCCAGTTTGATGACGTAGTAGCCTGCCGCCCTATACTGCTTGATAAGCTTCGACTGGATCGATGACTCGCTTGGGCTTGATGCCAAAGTCTTTTTTGAAG
>DATNOY010000949.1:0-7698 GCA_036703495.1 Coleofasciculaceae cyanobacterium | reverse complement strand
AGTCTACTCTCAGCAAACGTTGAGCAGAAATGACAGGTTTGCCTATGGTTGCTTTAGATCTTCTAAAGTATAAACCTGGCGGTAGCGAAGTTCCCTACGAAGAATATAAAGCTGTTCATGATCGACTCCTCCAGCAAGACCAATGGATCATTGATGGATATGGATCATTGGATACGGTATGGGAACGACTGGAGGTTGCAGACACCTTAGTCTATGTAGATATGCCAGTTCTCCGGCACTATTGGTGGGTAACAAAGCGATTCATGAAAGGCTTTCTAGTTCCACCAGAAAACTGGCCTAAGAATAGTCCACTCTTGAAGGGTACGCTAAACAGTTATTATACGGTTTGGCTGTGCAATAAAAAGCTCACTCCAAAGTACCGAGAGTACGTGCACAAAGCTAAGGGAAGCAAGCGGGTTTATCATCTTCAGTCTCCTAAGCATGTGGAAGAGTTCTACCGAGTTGTCAAAGCAGAACTCGCAAAATAAAAGTTATTTGTGGTGTTCAAAAACGCTCAAAGAGCAATGTATCGTTCCAAAACTGCCCACAAGGTTATCTGTCAGATGAGATTGGGGGAGAGCAGTGTGCCTCTCCAGCTAACGTCACGGCAGCGGACGGATGAAAGGCTGCAGATACTAGTTCAAGCTTGTCTGCTGCCGCTGCGGTTGGCTCGACCGCTTCGTTCTAGGTGTTGTGAGGTAGATAAATTTATTGGGGCTCAAAGCGCCGATAGTCTGAAGGTATTGATCAGGCAATGGTTAAAAGATCCTTTGTGAGTCATTGACATGTTTAAGTCTGTTTCTGAAGTCATGTATTTTGTCTCAGATCGGGGCACTGCTGCTGCGTGGTACTCAAATCTATTTGACATCAAGATTACATGGTTGGAGAACCCAGAACACTTTTTTATACGAGTAGGTCATCAAGATGTGTGGTTTCATCAATCAGATAGTAAGGTCCCATCAGGAGCGGCAGGACAGGTCGCCTATTGGCAAGTTGCAGATTTTGATGCCGTGGTTGAGCGGGCTACACAACTGGGTGCAAAACTCTATCGAGGTCCACTGGATCGGCAGGATGGAACTTACATGTGTCAAGTAAAAGATCCTGATGGAAATCTGATTGGTTTCATTGGTCCAAGGTGTAGCGTGAAAGAAGAAAAAGAATGAGTGAAAGAAAGCTATCCATTGGAAATGCTCCATGTTGCGATCGCAGCAGAATATGTCGGGCCGACCGTTTGAGGCGTTTCGTAGAGATCGAGAAGTTGTCTGTGCAGCTGACCTTGGCCGTTAGCCACTCCTCCCAAGTCCGATCGCCCTTTCTGGCAATCATCTCTGTGTCTGACAGGCAGCGATTGCCCTGAACTTTAACCCTTTAGCGCCGTCTAAGCTCTATGGCATTGTATGGGGTCGCAATCGCATTGTATTGATTCGCAATCGCATTGTATGGGGTCGCAATCGTATTGTATCGACTCGCAATCATATTGTATTGAGTCGCAATGGCATTGTATCGACTCACAATGGCATTGTATGGGATCGCAATGGCGTTGCAGAGGGTGTAATCGCAGGTTAAGGCATGACAATTGTTATGAAATAGGGGCGATCGCATTTCAGGGGCTGACAATCTCATGAATCCTAGGTAAAACAGGAGGAAAGATATCTCAAGTGATCAATTAAGGATGACTTTGAGAAGGGAGGACGATCGGTTCTTTCAAAAGACCAGCGATCTAGGGAATCTGATAGCTTTACCCTCTGGTTCTATCTTTGTTTAACCCCTGTCTGGCTAAGAGACAAGTTGAAGGGATGAGGATCGGTCTTGCCTATCACCCTGATTGGGCGTATTAGGTTGAATGGTTCTGGATATCACCCCAAATCAGGTGGATATACAGAAAGCTTCTGACCATCGTCCTCAATTGGATGGATAGGCAGAAACGTTCAGCCGCCTAAGAAATTAGCTTTTTAGCAAGCATAAATACTCACCAGCAGATCTAATTTCTTACGCTTTGAAGGCGCGATCGCGTATGGGTTGCTGGTGACAAGTTAGCTGGCTTCATTTAGTTGCCAAGAACACAGTTGAAAGGTAATAGATGAGATATCAAAGAGATGATGCATCGTTTGAAAATGGTCGATTGGTTGATCTGTGTGCGTTAAGTTGGAGTAAACTGACGCAGCTGTTTCCGGCGTAGTAATTATGCAAGCTCTTTCTCCAAACACCGCTCTTGTCGTTATTGATGTTCAGCAGGGATTTGATGACCCGATATGGGGTAAACGTAATAATCCAGATGCAGAGGGAAACATAGCACAGCTATTACAGTTCTGGCGCGATCGTAATCGCCCGGTCATTCATGTTCAGCATTTATCAGTTTTACCAAACTCTCCCTTGCGTCCTAATCAAGCGGGTTGTGAATTTAAGCACGAAGCGCAACCCTTGAGCCACGAACCCATTTTTCAGAAAACTGTGAATAGTGCCTTTATTGGTACATCGCTTGAGTTCTATCTCAAGCAGAAGCAGATCGAAACACTTGTAATAGCAGGTTTAACTACCGATCACTGTGTTTCAACGTCAACCCGGATGGCAGCGAATCTTGGTTTTGAGGTCTTGCTGGTATCAAACGGAACTGCAACATTTGATCGAGTTAGCTACAACGGGAAACACTACACAGCAGAGGAAATTCATGAATCTGCGTTGGCAAGTCTTCATCATGAATTTGCGACAGTGGTGGATGTATCTGAAGTCATTGCCAGATCAAAATAGCTGCCAGTGGGCTTATCTAGCGGCTCTCAACTTAGCCGTTGGGCTGCTCTACATCTCGATGGTGGCAGTACAGACAAGCCACCTGTTTGTATTCAAATTTCAAGTCAACACTGCTATGTTCAAGAGGCGATCGCCATCAAACTTAAGTAACTTTAGACGATCGCCTATGCTCAGTTTAAGCTTGCTGATTTAAGTCGTATAGTTCTGGGATATGTTCAGAGTAAAAGGAATAACCAAATTTA
This sequence comes from Coleofasciculaceae cyanobacterium, assembly GCA_036703495.1. Classification (GTDB taxonomy): domain Bacteria; phylum Cyanobacteriota; class Cyanobacteriia; order Elainellales; family Elainellaceae; genus Drouetiella. The sequence continues at coordinate 4,708 of DATNOY010000949.1, read as the reverse complement.
ACCGTTTACGAATATCGTGGATAGGTCTTGCTCTTAGTATCATTTATTTTATTTGGGCATTTTATTTATTATCTATAGCGATGCAAGATGGGTTGAAATGTGGAGTGCCAGGTGGTTCCATTATTTCTATATGTGGAGATTCCCTTCTGTTTATTCTTGCCACTCTTCCTACTTATTTTGTAGCAAGTTTCCTCGGCATTACGCCAAGCTATTCTAGCCTTTCACAGTGGATTGTATATATTGGCTTATGCTTAATCCTGGTTTATTTTCTGGGTTATTTTATTCAGAAAACCATTGATTGCTTTATCAACATCCATAAGCATAAAAAACCGTATAGCGATCCCAAATGATTTGTGAGAAAGGGGTGGAGGGGGCACTGCCTCACCTTGGAGACAAAGTCCCCAAACCTCTTGTAGGTCTTCTCATGACTGATTTAGGACTGCTATAAAAAGCAGGGGACGCAATATCCCCTGCTTTCATCTATTAGAATCCTATGAACAGAACTCTGCCCAAATTACCGTTGCAGGCTCGGAGGCAGCAACACATGGTCGATCGTGTGAATGACGCCATTGCGAGTAACGATATCAGGCTGAACTACCCTTGCACCGGAAACCGTTACCGAACCATTGGTATTGGCGATCGCCACAGGAGAACCTTCCACCGTATTTACAGAACCCGGCTTAATAGCGTTGGAGGGCAAATCTGCTTGCACAACATGATAAGTCAAAATCTGACGCAAAACTTGGCGATTTTGAGGCAGCAAGAGCTGTCTTAAAGCTTCGGGTGGAATCGCAGCAAATGCTTCATTGGTCGGCGCAAAGATAGTAAAGGGGCCGCCGTTAGCCAGAGTCGATTCTAAGCCCGATGCTCTGATCACCGACGCCAGCGTACTCAGGTCAGCATTGTTATCAAGCGCTTGCTCAAAGCTTTGATTTTTGTTGTTCATGCTCTGTCCGCCAGATGCCGCACCAGAGCCGTTATTCATTTCACCAGGATCAGCTTCAGGTGTGCGAGTAGCGTTTTCACGCTCATTGCCGCCAGGCTGTGTATTAGTAACAGGCGACTCTTCAGATTGAGTAGTGCCCATGGATCGGCCGCTCATGGATCCGCCCATGCTGCTACCTGCACCATTGTTCATTTCACCGGGATCAGCTTCAGGCGTCCGGGTGGCGTTTTCGCGCTCATTACCACCGGGCTGTGTATTGGTAACAGGCGACTCTTCAGATTGAGTAGTGCCCATAGAGCTACCATTGCTCATAGAGCTACCATTACTCATGGAGTTGCCCATAGTGCTGGAACGCTCAGGGCTAGTCCGAGAAGCAGCAGGTGTACGGCTAGTGGCACTAGGTTCTACGCCGTTCCGGGTGGTGCTATCTGCATTAGCAGGTACGCCGTTTTGTGAAGACATTGAACTTGATGCACCCATGGAGGTGCCGCTCATGCCGCTATTCATTTCACCAGGATCGGCTTCGGGTGTCCGCGCTGCACTCTCACGCTCATTGCCACCAGGTTGGGTGTTGTTAACAGGAGCACTTTCAGATGAAGAAGTTTGATAGTTCGATCGCGATGAGCTATTGTTGCCCATCATCATATCGCTGTTCCTTGGACGTTCTGGGCTAGTATAGTTTGCTTCCCAAGTCCGCTCACTAGTACTGGGTTCTACCCCCATGCGGGTCATGCTGTCATCGTTGGCACGTGGAGTGTAGGAAGGTGCCTGAGGTTGGCTAGAAGTTTGCGCTTGTCCTGGAGTCGAGTAAGTTGCGATCGCTCCGATAAACCCTAAACTTGCTAGTCCGATCAGTAGCTGGCTGGAAAATTTGCTTCTCTGAAGCATGCGGTCCTCCTAAGGTATAAGCGTGAGGTAATTAGTTGCTTCCGTTTTTCTCACTCGTCCCAGCATAAGAGACGCTTCGAAATCTGCCGTCAACCATGAGAAAGAGATTAATTGAAGATAAAATCTATCCAAAGGTAGGATGGCAAAATCTAGATATAGTGAATAGATAGCGACTTTGAAAGATCAGAATTTGGAGCTGATAAATGGCAAAATTTAGACGAACTTTTGCCTTAAATTGTTTCAGCATTGATCTGTCAGAATCTGTCTGCAATACTGGCTTGCACTAGTTGAAAAGCAACGACTATGACATGGTCAGACAGTGTTGTGTCAGGCAGCGCTTAGAAATTTTCAACCTAATAAAGTCCAAATTTTTTGTGGGATGGGCATCTTGCTCACCTGGCTGTCAACGGCGAGCAAGATGTGCACCCCACAAGATAGAGAAAATTTGGATTTTGTTTGCTTGCAAGTCCCTTATCTAACGGTGCCGCCTGTAAAAGGTTATGGAGTCATAGGATTTACAGTGGGACCGTTCAAATTGGGTGCACTATTAAGGGTGCCACTGCCATTTACGTCGGTTGTAGATGAACGCCCAGAAGACGGGATTGAACTAGGTGTACCTGTTGTAGTATTCGGAGGGCAGGTCGTGGGAGCAAGGCTTCCTGGTTGAGTGCTGTTAGACCGAGAACCTAGCTGAGATGCCGTTGAGCCAGTAGCTCCGCTCCCTGAAGTAATATTGTATGTAGAAGAACAGGCTGTACCGGTCGTACCGGTCGTACCCGTTGTGCCGGTCGTGCCCGTTGTACCAGTTGTGCCCGTTGTACCAGTCGTACCAGTTGTGTCAGTCGTGCCGGTTGTACCAGTTGTGTCGGTTGTACCGGTTGTGCCGGTTGTACCTCGATTAAGCCCACCATTTGGAGATTGTGTTGAAGGAACGGTAGGAGAGGTAGGAGATACGGTTGTTGGATTTGTACTCTCGCCGACGGGTAGATGTATTTGAGGAGTGGTTAAAGAATCAGAAGTTGGAATGGCGATACCAGGCTTAGCAGAAATTGCGATCGCTCCTATAAACCCTAAACTCATCAATCCGATTAAAGGTTTTGATAATTTGTTTTTCTGAAACATGCACATCTCCTAAAAAGCAGGTATGAGGTTTGCGATGGAAACCTCTCACCCCTAACAGCGTAGGGGGGTACTGAGAAACTGCCGTCAATCAGGAGGAAGAGATTGAGAAGAGATTGATAGATGTAGTATCCCCTGATAGACATACTGAAACATCAACTGAGGATGAGCCAGAAAAGGAGATGAGCCAGAAAATTCAGTTATTCTGAGGGTTATCAGATCTGTCAGTTGTTAACAGCAAAACTCGTTGAAAGCTAACGTTGTATAGGATGCGGTTGCTAGTTTTGGAAATCATCCAAAAGCGTGCCAGATGCCGGTTTTACGGCTCTCTGAAGTTTGCAAAACAACAGGTTAATCAAGATGCAGCGGTGACAATTACTAGGTGACAATTACCATGAGAGATGAGATGATGCAATTGGTATCTCACCAAGCGAATTGCAAAGAAGCTCCAGCATTCATTCTGTTTACCACGTTGAAGGTCTGATTATGACTGATTTAGACCAACGAAAGCTGTTTTCGGTATTGAGCCACGGGTCGATTTTCTTCAGCTCATTTTTGGTGTCAATCATTATCCCCATCGTTTTTCTAGCTATTTCCAATGATCCTATTGTGCAGGCAAACGCTAAAGAAGCGATTAACTTCCACCTTAATCTCTACTTGTATGGCTTCATCTTTGTCTTCCTACTTTTATTAATGAGAATGGGGATCGCCATTCCGTTACTACTCATCCTGTTCATTGTCAGCTGGATTATGCCCATCATCGCTATGGTTCACACAGCGACTAACCTTGAGCGTCCCTATCGCTATCCCCTCATTTTGCACATTCTGTAACTTTTTTTACTCGTGTTGCAAAACCTAAATTTTGCAGTGGTGGAATGGGACGCAGCTCCCAAGCAAGGGTGAAACTCTTTCACCCTTTTGTAAAGCTTAGTGCCAAGTTTAGTGCTCTGTTAAGAATTTTTTGTGAGATCGAAGACTCCACAAAAATTCTTAAGTTTGGTTTTTAACGATTAGGACTTGACCTTGAAAAACGGACAGACCCCTGAACGGTCAGATAAAGCGGCTGACTAAGCAAAATTTAAGAACTTCTCTGGATCTTGGTCTTCCCCATTGACACGCACTTCAAAATGGAGATGATTGCCGGTGGCCTGTCCAGTCATCCCTACATATCCAATCACGCTATTCGCATCAACGCGATCGCCTTGCTTAACTGCAATACTAGATAGATGAGCATAGCGCGTTTCTAAGCCATTCCCATGATCAATCTCAACTAAATTGCCATAGCCTCCATTCCAGCCGGTACCGGCATAGGTAACAACTCCTGTCCTAGCGGCTTCAACGGGTGGCTGTGCATCCCCGGTTCCTAAGTCAATCCCTCGATGGAATCCAGATACGGTTTTGTCACCGTTGTCATAGGTGCGTTGACCATAAACGCTGGTGATGGGATAGCCATGCAGCGGACTGTCCCACAAGGTGCTAGGTTGCGGTTTGGGTTTAGGCGTAGGGCTGGTTGGCGAAGCTTTTTCCCACGATAGATCAAAGTTGGCGAGATTGCGTTTCTCAAAGTAGTTAAACGTCAAATTATATTGTCCGGCGGGTAGCTTGTAGCTGATTTCTTGATAGGCATTAGATCCTTGCACCCACTGCTTTTGGGGGGTAATTCGATAAGTTTTGCCGCCATTTTTCGATTGAGCTAGAAGCTGAAATCCGTCATCGCCTTTGACGCGGAAGGTGTAGGAACTGCCGTCAAATTCG
>DATNOY010000948.1:0-3395 GCA_036703495.1 Coleofasciculaceae cyanobacterium | reverse complement strand
GAATCACCCATGCAATGTCGGGGACTTCTCCCCTAGCATTTAGGGTCGGTTTTTCGCAAGCATAAGATATTAACATTTGCCAGGACTGCCCGCTATGGAATATGTCTATTACCTTGCGAATGCCAGCCTGACGTTACGAGTGGTTGAACACCTGCATCGAATGCCCTGGTTTCCAGTTCGCTTCATGACGGTGATTCATCAAATTGACGGCTGGGTAGTTAAGGTTAAATTGGGTCGTACTTTAGATGCTCAAGAAGATGGGGATTTACGGGCGTTCCTGAACGAGTTAGGCATTCCCTATGAGCCCGAAATTCGGGTACGGATGTCGATGTGGGGGCTGGAAACAGGGCAATCTCCTGTTGAGGTGATGCGCCGCTACCAGGTGGCCGTTGTGTCGCATGGCAGTCCCGATCGCACCGAAATTGAAGAATTTCGTAAGCAGTTTGTCCAGGGATTGGGCTACTGTCCAGAAACGTTGGCGTAGTTGAGTGGGGTGGATTGGGTGTCATTCACTTGATGCCCCTCACTTAATGTCATTCACTTGATGCCCTTGTGCCGCGATCGCTCACTTCTCACCGCTGTTTTCTGCCTGCCATCCCCCCCAGCAGACGGAACCCGCGAGAAGGGCTTGCTTTATCTAGGTTGAATGAAAGGCATGGGGGAGATACTGTTGTAGCGTCAGGCGGTGGTGAGCGATCGCCACCGTTTTGCCTAATTGCACTTTGCCCCAAGGCGTGAGCTGGGCTATCGCCGATTGGGCAGCGGTGGCACTTGCTAAGGCAGACCCATCCTGAGCAGGTGCAGCCTGAGCAGATGCAGCCTGAGCAGATGAAAGATTAGGGGATTTTTGGCAAGCAACTAGCGCTACATCAAATCGGCAGTCTAGTTCTGCATAATGGGGATGCTCCGCCAGGAAAGCTTGCGCCGCTCGCCAAAGCTTGGCTTGTTTGGGAGGCGTGATCGCCAGCAGCCCATCTGCATCCCAATTGCCGTGGCTCCGAGCTTTCACTTCTACAAAGGCTAACCGAGTTTGAGGGCTGGTTGGCTGAGGCAGGTAAGCCACTAGGTCTAGCTCTCCCCACCGGCAGCGCCAGCGCCGAGCCAAAATCTGCCAACCTTGCCCGATCAACCATTGTGCGACCAGCTCCTCGGCATACCAACCCCGTTCTAAAGCAGCTTGTTTAGCGGATTTGGGTCGGGCAGGCTGTTGCGGTGAAGAATCAGGCATCGGCATTCCAAAACGCGGCATGAGGATTAGCACTATGATTCCCGATCGCCCAGCGGGGCAACACATTCGGGTAGGATCAAAAAATATTCAGGTTTAAGACTTGTCAGCTTTATTCAATTGGGTTTGAGGCAGCATGATGGTTAGGTGGCACAATTTTTTCCGTTTTTTGGGAGGGATCGTTTGGGTAGGAGCGGCGATCGCTCTCCTCTCCTGCTTCCATGCACCTGTTGCTCTTGCCGAAGATTTCAACAGAGCCTTTTTGGTCAATCAAGATTTCTCCGGTCGAGACTTGACGGACGCTGAGTTTACAAAAGCCAATATGCGCAGCGCCAACCTTAGCCACACCAATTTGCGAGGCGTTCGTTTCTTTGGCACCAATTTAGAGGCAGCTAACCTGGAAGGGGCAGACTTAACCGATGCAACTTTGGACTCTGCCCGGTTAGTCGATGCTAATTTAACCAATGCTGTTCTAGAAGGGGCATTCGCGTTCAATGCTAAATTCAACCGGGCCACGGTTGAGGGAGCAGATTTCACCAATGTGTTAATGCGAGATGATATGCATGATCTGCTTTGCGAGGTTGCTCAAGGAACAAACCCGGTTACAGGGCGCAACACGCGCGAAACCCTGGAATGCGATTAGGTAATATCGGCTGTAGTGTTCTGTCCAGAATGTTTTGTGAGGTCTGCGGCTTCACAAAACATTCTGGCGTGGCTGAATTGAAGGATGGGGTACCCGACCCTGAAAAAATGACAGAATGCCTAGAATACACTTCTTGCCAGTTAGATGTTTAGGATGATCGCTTTTCCCCTGCCGATCGAGTCCAGAAACTGGGGTGCGGACAGAGCCGCTGGCTGAGGGAACAGCTGCCAGACTTCTTGTATCTCATATCTCATCAGGAACGTGAATTTTATAAAACCCAAAACTTAATTTTTGAAAGCGGCGCAATACCGCGTTTTCAAAAATTAAAAGTTCGGTTTTAATTAATCTCTGATCCTAAGAGTGAGAAATGCTATGGGTTGAGGGAGACATCATCCCGCTCAACCGAATCTGCAAGAGGTAAAATCAGATGAAAATCTTGCTCGTAGAGGACGACGATCGCATTGCTGCAGCCTTAGCTGAAGCCTTGACCGATCAGCATTATGCGATCGATGTTGCCCCGGATGGGCTAGAAGGATGGGATTGGGTAGAGGCTTTTCCCTACAACTTGATTTTGCTGGATGTGATGCTACCCAAACTAGACGGCGTCACCTTCTGTCAGCGATTGCGCCAGCGAGGCTACACAATGCCTGTTCTCATGCTCACCGCCCGCGATGCCAGCACGGATAAAGTCATGGGGTTGGACGCTGGCGCAGATGATTACGTGGTCAAACCGTTTGATCTCAAGGAATTGTTGGCTCGCATCCGCGCCTTGCTGCGCCGGGGAAATGCAACCCAGTCTCCCCTGCTCAGCTGGGAAAACCTTCAGCTTGATCCAGCGACCTATGAAGTCACCTACGCCAACCAATCCCTGACACTGACTCCCAAAGAATACAGCTTGCTAGAATTTTTTCTACGCAGCGGCGGACGTTTACTCAGCCGTAGCATCATTCTTGATCACCTCTGGTCATCAGGCGAACCACCGGGCGAAGAAACCGTGAAGGTACACCTACGGAGTCTACGGCAAAAACTCAAGGCAGCAGGAGCAGCCGATGACTTTATTGAAACGGTTTATGGGGTGGGATACCGGCTTAAACATTACTAAACCACCCCAGGTCAGCTCCCCCCAGTTTCGGGCCTTGTATTGGCGGTTGCTCCTATCGTACTTGGGAGCCATGGCCACGATCGTGGGAATTTCAACGGCAATCGTCTATCAGGTGGTGGCTCAGAGTCTGTACGAGCGATTTGACGGACAGCTGACTGACCTGGCCGCATCTGCTGCCCATAGCCTGGCAGAAATTGCAGCCGATCCAGGAGCGATAGATCGCAAAATTACTGTATTCGATAACGATGGCGATTTTGACCTACCCTGGCAAGATATTCGCGCCGCCGGTCAAACCATTGAATGGTTTAATGAGCAGCATCAGCCGTTGGCGATCGTTGGCGATCGCCCGCCTCAAACGATAGGCGGCAACGGATTTCAAACCTGGCAATTCGCCCATCTGCGCGCCTTCACGATTCCTGTCTACG
>DATNOY010000947.1:0-7370 GCA_036703495.1 Coleofasciculaceae cyanobacterium | reverse complement strand
GGCGGTTGGGTTGGTAAGAATGACATTCATATCGGTATCTAACAAAACCGCTCCATCGGCGATCGTAGACACCAAGGTTTCCAGCTTTGCCTTTTCGGCCGTTAGCTCCTCAATATTTTGTTCGTCATAGCTCTCTAGACGTTCTGCCATTTCGTTGAAGTTGAGAATTAGCTCTCCTAACTCTCCTCGAACAGGCAGATCAACCCGCTGCTTAAAATTTCCGGCTGCAATATTTTTAACGCCAACCAGCAGCTCTTTGATGGGCTTGGTAATAATCAGCGCATTAAACACGGCTCCCAAAATCACCATTACCCAAATGGAGATGAAGACGGCGATCGTCACATCGCGAGTCAGATGAGATGAGGCTACCACCGTAGGATTTGGATTGATGCCGATCGCCATGACGCCTAAATGCTTGCCATCATGATTCAACGGCACAAACACATCTGTGACTTCGCCATCGGGGGTGATGTGCTGCCGCACCATCGGTTCATCTACGTTTTCGGCATAATTTTCGGGTAGTTGAATCCGCCGCCGAATCGTCAGAGAGTTTTGCACCTCAGATTCTGAAAAGGGGATGCCAAAGAAAATCTCCCCATCTTCGTCGGCATAGAGCATATAGCGAACGCTGGAGGTGCTGCCATAAAAGCTGCGAGAGAACCGAGCCAGCTCGGCACGGTTGCTCTCCCCCACCATGGGAGCGACGTTAGCAGCTAACAGCAGACCCAAATCTCGCCCAAAGCGGGTGTCATTGAGACGGGCATCCTGCTGAATGGTATTCACCGCCCAGAAAGTTAGACCGCTCATGAGCAGCGATACAACCAGGGTGGCAGCGGCCATCAGCCGAGTCTGGAGGGTAAAATCTGACCACCAGCGGGCAATGGTTTCTCGAATTTGGATCAGCAGGGCTAGCAAGGGTAGTTTAAAGATAATTTACTTTTCTAAATTTTTACTCTTATCCCTCAATTGTATCAACCTAGATGTCTGCCCATGTGAATTAATACCTAGATGTGACTCAATCCCTCTATGAATAGGTGTCCCGGCCGGGGCAGTTCAAGCGATCGGGCATTATTTTTTCTGGCTCTTCAGCACCCGATGCCCAATATCCTTACGGTAGTAGGCGTTTTCAAATTGGATGGATTCTGCTGCAGTATAGGCTCGGGCGATCGCCGTTTCAAACGTTTCTCCCAGAGCTGTAATGCCAAGCACCCGACCGCCATCCGTCAGCAGCTTGTCTTGCTTCAGCTTGGTGCCAGCATGAAAGACCACAGCTCCCGTGGCTTCCGCCTGGTCAATTCCTTGAATCGGGTCGCCCTTTTTGTAGTGTTCTGGGTAGCCCCCAGCTGCTATGACTACACAGGCAGCCGCCTCAGGCTTCCAGGACAACGGCGGCAGTTGCTCTAGGCGCTGCTGAGCGCAGGACAGCAGGACATCTAGCAACGAGGTTTCCAGGAGTGGCAAAACCACCTGAGTTTCAGGATCGCCAAACCGACAGTTGAACTCAATCACTTTGGGATCGCCTGCGGGGGTAATCATCAGTCCGGCATAGAGGACGCCGCGATAGTCAATGCCGCGCTGGCGGAGGGTGGCGATCGCAGGCTCCAAAATTTCTGCCTGAATCCGGGACATTAGCTCCGGCGTGACGACGGGGGTGGGGGCATAGGCTCCCATGCCGCCTGTGTTGGCACCGGTATCGCCTTCGCCAATCTGCTTATGGTCTTGGGCCGGCAGCAGGGGCCGAACGGTTAAACCATCGGTGACGGCCAGCACCGAGGCTTCCTGCCCCAGCAGGCATTCCTCAATCACTACCTGATCCCCAGCGCTGCCAAACTGTCCGCCAAATGCCGATTCAATGGCAGCGATCGCCTCTTCGACTGTAGCCGCCACCGTCACGCCTTTGCCTGCGGCCAAGCCATCGGCTTTGATGACGATGGGTGCGCCCTGCGCTTTGACATAGGCGATCGCCGGTTTTACCGCCGTGAATACTGCGGCAGCGGCAGTAGGAATCCCCGCTTCTGTCATTAAAGCTTTTGCCCAAGCTTTGCTGGACTCAATCTGGGCCCCAGCTTGAGTCGGGCCAAAGACGACCAGCTTCTGCTGTTGCAAATAGTCGGTAATGCCTTCGGCTAAGGGCACTTCTGGGCCGACCACAATCAGAGAAATATTATTGACTAGCGCCAGGCGAGCAATCCCTTCAAAGTCATTGACTGCCAGAGCAATGTTACGGCAACGCTCTAGCGTTGCCGTTCCGCCATTGCCAGGAATACAAAAGACTTCCTGCACTCGCGCCGACTGCAATAGTTTCCAAGCTAGGGCGTGTTCTCGTCCGCCACTACCCACTACCAAAACTTTCACCCTTGATTCACCCTTGCTGGCATTTTCTTGACTGACTGACTCTTAAAGTGACCTTCATTATTCCACAATGCTAAATTCCATCGCCCAACATTCGAAGGGGCAAAATTAACCCTAACCTAGAATAAGCGATTTAGATTCTCATCATGGAGATGGCTTCAGGTTAAAAGTTAGCTAAATCACCTGAAAGCCAGTTGGAATTGGTGAAAATAGAATGGATTAAAAACAAAATTAATTTGGAAACTAGATTTATGGGTTGGCATAGGGATCAATGGGTGAGACGGAGTCAGGGCTGGGTACAGCAGTCTCGAAGTAGATGGCAACCGCAAGGATTAGTGGCGATCGCGTTATTTTGCCTGTTGGCAGCGCCACCGGCCTGGGCCGATCGGGCTGCCGATGCCTTGCCGGCTAATCCTCTAGAGATCAAGGAACCCGATCCCCTGTTGCCGGAAATGGTGGTCGATCGCCCGCTGAACCCGCAAGAGAAAGCTGTCCTGATGACCGCGCTGGATCAATTACAGCAGCAAGGACTGAATCGCCTGCAAGCGGGAGATCTGCCAGGGGCGCTACAAATCTGGAACCGAGAACTGCGGCTGCGTCGCTTTTTGGGACCGGCTGAAGAAGTCAAATCTCTCAGCCGGGTGGGTGAAGTAGCCTGGCGACAGAGCGAGACGACTGAAGTGCGAGTGATTACCCTGCGGCTGCAAGAGATTGAGAAAGAGGTGCAAGCCCAAACGCCGATAGACTACGCCCTGCTCTTGAAGATTGCCCAGGCGTATCAAAGCATGCGGGCCCGCACCCCTGCCGTGACCCTGTATGACCAACTGCTGACTCAAGCCCGTCAGCAGCAAGACAAAGCCCTGGAACAGCAAATTCTGACGGCCTTGGCTCAAATGCACCTGGCCTATTTTGACTATCCCAATGCCGCCGCTGTCTATGAGCAACTGCTGGTAATTGCCCGTGAGGCAGGCGATCGCCCTACCGAAGAAGCCGATCTCAAGCAGCTTGCCTATATTTACCAGCAAAACAATCAGCCTCAGCAGGCTGTAGCGATTCAGCAGCAATTGGTTGACCTGTACAAAAAGCAGAACAATTTTGTCCCGATTCCGCTGCTCAAGGTTGAAATGGGTGATAGTTACACGGCTATGGGTCGTCCCGACCTGGCTGCTCCTAGCTATCAGGAAGCCTTTGCCACTGCCCGCTCGGTACAGCAATATGCTCAGGCCACCGATGCTCTGGAACGCCTGGCCGCTCTCTACCGCTCTCTCAATCGTCCAGACGATGCAATCATCGTGTACCAGCTGGTGATTGATGTGCAGCAGCAGTCTTACAACACGTTGGGCATTATGGAGACGTATGACAAAATAGGACAGCTTTACCGAGGGCAGGGCAATACGGGACAGGCGATCGCTGCCTTCCAGCAAGCTTTGCGCATTGCCCAACAGCTCAACTACAAGGTGAGCTACTTCACCACGCAAATTCAGCAAGCTGCCACTCCTCCAACTGCTACTCCTCCGGCTGCTGCTCCGACTGCCGCTCCTCCGGCTGCTGCTCCTCAACCTTCAACCCCTGACTCTCAACCTTTAACGCCTAACTCCCAACCTTTAACGCCTAACTCCCAACCTTTAGCGCCTAACTCTCAACCTTTAGCGCCTAACCTTCAGCCCTCTACGGGTCCCAACTCCCCAACTCCCCAACCCTAGCCTTATGTCAGAGGTTTATGTCAGAGGCGAATGGATCGAATTGCTACGTTTATAAAGGGGAGAAGTTACAGGGGCACTTAAGCCGAAGGGCCGTTGCGCGGAAACTTCTTAGTGCCTAAAACTTAGCTTTACAAACCGTCAAATAGAATAAAGTACCCCTGGAGGGAATTACACGGTGAACTCATTTCCCTCACGATGCGAGTCTATAGCCCCCAGCATGAAGATAAAGGAGAACCCGAGTGGATCAGGAAACCGCTAAGCAGGTCAGTCCTTTTGGAGAAGCAGACTGTGAATCTGAAGTAAAGCTGTTGAAACAAGAGTACAGTGAATACTTCTTTTACGAAACGCGGTTCAATAGCTTAGCACTAGATCCCAATGTATTTCTCATTGTTGGCAGACGCGGGTCGGGGAAGACCGCTCTCTCTCAATTCTTTTCCTTTCAAAAGCAGCTGCGTAATACGATCGCCATTGATGTTGATGAACCTGTGGCGTTTGAACAGATGCTGGAAAAGGTTTCTAAACTAGCGCTACAGTCTCGCGAAGTTGCGATTCCTAAAATTGCAAAAATCTGGGATTTTTTGATTTGGTTAATTATCTTTAGGGAACTAAAAGATCAAGATATTCGAATTCGGGCGGCCTGCATTTTTGGGGACAAACATGGCAAGGTTTCTAACTTCATTCGCCACACGTTGAGTGCTTTGGTCAATCACTTTTTGGATACTGAAGGGGATTTGCTGAGTGAATTAGAAGCGATTCTGTCTGATGAAAGAATTGCTGCCGGTAAAGCGGCCGTCCTGAAACTGGCTCATCAAAAACCTGTGATTGTAGCGATCGATACGCTGGAAAACTATGCGATTAACGATGACATGATGATGCGAACGACGGCTGCACTGATTCAGTGCAGCTCCGAGTTCAATCGCGATCATGCCAGAAATGGCGTCCATTTAAAAGTCTTTTTGATGGCTGAGGTTTTTCCTTACCTGAAGGAAGAAGTGATTCTGAATACGCTGAAATTTGTGCGGCATGAAATCTATTTACATTGGCGACCCAAAGATTTGATGCGCCTGATTAGCTGGCGGTTTCATCACTATCTGCGGGCCGTGGGGCAGCTCTCGGAAGAGTCTGCCAATATTAAATGGGACGACTATAACGAAGTCCGCGAAAAGATGTGGAATCCCTATTTTGGCAACAGTTTGCGAAATAATAAAGGACTGTCTGAGCGGTCTTTTCCCTATGTACTGCGGCATACGCAGATGCGGCCTCGACAACTGATTGTGCTGTGTAATACAATCGCTGCTCGCGCGGCCAGAGAAAAAACGTTTCCCCGCTTTCATCCAGAAACGATTGTCAAGGCAGTTGCCGAAGGGGAATGCGCTTTGGCAGAAGAGGTGTTTAACTCCTATAGTTCCGTTTACCCTAAAGTCGGCAGAATTGTGGAAGCGCTGTCCGGGTTGCCGATGATTTTTAAGGGCAATGAGCTAGATAAAAGAGCACCGCTGACGGCCTCGGAATGGCCGGCTGGAGAATATTCTCCCCTGGCGTTTCGGCAGATGATTGCCGAGTTGGGCATTGTAGGACGAGTTCGCCATATTGATCAGAAATCGGGCTTTGTGGAAGCAGATTTTGAATATAGTTCAAAAACACGATTGCCGTTGATGGTGACGGATTATTGTGTGGTTCATCCCATGTTTTATCAGCGGCTTAATATCACTATCAGTCATCCTCTGCGGGTTTATCCTTTTCCTGAACATGAGGAGTTTCAGGATCTGTCCTATCGGTAAGCTATGGCGCTTCAGGCTCGAATAATCTGTTGTTCACACCCTTAAAAACCACTGAAAATCGCTACAGGGAAACCGCTATCAATCTCACTGACTGCACCCCTCCAACCTGAACATCTTTCTTAGGGATGGGGAAGGGGGGTAGCGCTCGTCCTTTGAGAAAGGTACGGTACGATAAAGGAAACGCCCTGCCTCAATGCGCAACGGAGTCTCGGTATGGGATTATTTGACCGAATTGGACGAGTGGTTCGCGCCAATCTTAATAGTCTAGTCAATCAGGCAGAAGATCCAGAGAAGGTGCTGGAGCAGGCCGTTCTAGACATGCAGAATGACCTGATCCAGGTTCGGCAGGCGGTGGCCCAAGCGATCGCCACTCAAAAACGCACCGAGCGACAGGCCTCACAAGCGCAAGCCACGGCCGAAGAATGGTATCGCCGGGCGCAGCTGGCCTTGCAAAAAAATGATGAGAGTTTGGCGCGGGAAGCCCTAACTCGGCGTCAGTCTTACCAGGATACGGCGGATGCTTTGAAAGCTCAGATTACGCAGCAAAGCAGCGTGGTGGGCAAGCTGAAGCAAAATATGGTGGCGCTAGAGAGCAAGCTTTCTGAAGCCAAGACCAAGAAAGATATGTTTATTGCGCGGGCCCGTTCTGCTAAGGCTTCGCAACAGTTAAATGAAATGCTCGATCGGGTTGGCACTAGCAATGCCATGGCAGCCTTTGAACGCATGGAAGAGAAAGTGTTGCAGCTGGAGGCGCGATCGGAAGCGATCGAAGAACTGGGCAGTGGCGATGCTGTGGAAAAGCAGTTCAGAGCCTTAGAAAGCGGCAGCGTTGATGATGAACTGGCAGCACTGAAGTCCAAGCTGGTGGCTGGTAATGCCCCAAGTCTGCCGCCGGTCAGTCCGGCTCAAAATGCCGCTATTGACGATGAGCTAGAGCAACTGCGAGCCAAATTAGAGGAAGGGTAGTCTTGAAGCATGCCGAGTAATCAAGCGGGTGTTGGCGCAGCCTCTCGGCAGGAGAGCCGGGCTCCGGTCACGACCCTTCAGGACAGCTACCCCCAGGTAATTTTGCTGGATGCGGTGGGGACTTTGTTTGGGGTGAGGGGAGGAGTGGGAGCAGTCTACCGCGAGGTGGCGCTGAAGTTTGGGGTGGATGCGGATGCGGCGGTGCTGGATCAAGCGTTTTATCACAGCTTCAAAACTGTAGAAACGCCGATGGCTTTTGGTGATGTCAATTCGGCTATGCTGCCACTACGGGAGTATGAGTGGTGGGAGCGGCTGGCCCGTCGAACCTTCCAAACGGCAGGCTTGTTCGATCGCTTCTCCAACTTTGCTGTGTTTTTTGCAGATCTCTACGCCCACTTTGCCACGGCCGCGCCCTGGTTTATTTACCCTGATGTGTTGCCTGCCCTGCAACACTGGCAGCGCCAGGGCATCGCACTGGGGGTATTGTCTAATTTTGATACTCGCCTGCATCTGGTACTCCAGGCTTTGGGACTGACTGAATTTTTTACCTCGGTGACTGTCTCGACAG
>DATNOY010000946.1:0-7424 GCA_036703495.1 Coleofasciculaceae cyanobacterium | reverse complement strand
TGCCAGCTATGAAGGGCTGTCGCTGTCGCAGGCAGATCGCAACTTCTATCGGCTCCAGCGTAGTGTGGGCATGACGCTGATGCAAGATCGGCTGTCGGGGATTTTTCCACTACCTGTCCCCGTTTCTGCGGAGGCTTATTTCTTTGGCAGCGGCTTGGTCAATGCTGAAGCGGCAGTTCAGGAAGCGCGGCGATAAAACGGACGCTCCACCCATTACCACTGCCGGATTCTTAAGTTTTTGTTGACTTGCATGTAAATTTCCTCTTTACTGCCGATAGTCAGTTCAATCTCTTTAGCTAAGGAGTTTGCCTGTGCCTACCCGATTTGTATCGTCCCCATTGCGATCGCTCCGTTGGCTTGTGCCAGTTCTGCTCTTCTACAGCGGCACATTGCTGTTGCCTAATTTGCCTGGGAATTCTTCAGTGGCTGTTGCCCAATCTGCCACACCTGCAGCCCAAAGGGCAGAAGACGGGCTGCTCACCGCTGCTGAAATTCATTAATCAATGCCTTAAATCATGAAGTATCGAAGACTTGCTGCGCTAATTTTCATCTTTTCTCTCACCCTAGCAGGAGTACTGTGCTTGGCACAGCCTGCCTGGGTACAGCCAGCAAGGATCGTGCAGCAATCCACCGTCACCCCACCCGACTTATTTACATCTGTCGAGGTTGACTCTGGCAGAGGGGTAAGTCGCCTGCCCAATACCGTCATCCGACAGCGGTATGTCAGAGCCAATTTTGCATTGCTCAATAGTGGGACGAGGGGCGGAGAGTCCTTGATTCGTCTGAATTTATTTGACGATGCTGCCTATACCGTAACGATCGAGCGATCGGTAGCGCCATCTGGTACCTCCACCCGAGGTGGTTCAGATGCTGTGCAGTTTGGCAGAATTGCAGACATTCCCAACAGCGAAGTGTATCTATCGAGCCGAGGGGATGTCCTTGCAGGGAATGTGCGATTGCCCGATGGTACTCTGTACCAAATTCGTTCTGTCAGCCCTGGCGTGCAGGTGGTGCAGCAAATCAATCGGGCTGCGCTGCCACCCGATCATCCATCCGGATTATTTGAGCGTGTACAGCAGACTAATCCACCACCACCCGAACCAACCCGATCGCTCGATCGCACTCCTGTAGACAGCCGCGCCAATCTTCAGCAATGGGGGATTACAGACAGCGATCGGACTCCACTGCCCAGTCACCCAGGCATAAGCCGCTCTCGTTCCAGCGCCACTTTGCCTCCAGGTCACTTTGCTGCCATCAATTCCCGCTCAGGTTATGACTCACTGCGCCGACCCAGTCAGGAGTCTAGCAACCGCGATCGCGCCACTTCACCAGATGTAACCGTAAAAGCAGGCACCCTGCCACAGGCTAGAACTGCCAGCGACCAAGCCCCAACGCTAAACGTTATGGTGGTTTATACGGCAGCAGTTCTGCAACAGGCGGGCAGTGAGGCAGCTTTGAATAGTGCGATCGATGTGGTGGAGCAAGAAACTAATCAAGGGTATGCTCAAAGCGGCATCTCTCATCGGATTAAGATTATCCAGCGTCGCCAAGTAGACTATGCTGAAACGGGCAAAGCAGAGACAGATCTCAACCGACTGCTTGATCCGGCTGATGGCTTCCTCGATGAAGTTCACAGCCTGCGACAACGAGCTAATGCCGATACGGTCAGCTTTTGGGTGACGGAGTTAGACGCTTGTGGTCTGGGGTCACTGATGCGATCGCCCTCGTTTGCCTTTCAAAATCGCGCTTTCAATGTTGTGGGTTATGAATGTGCGACTACTAATTTCTCTTTTGCTCATGAACTGGGGCATAACCTGGGAGCAACGCATGATAGGACCAATGCAGGAGACAGCAGCGGCTCCTATCCCTATTCCTATGGCTATCAAGATCCAGAGGGTGCGTTTCGCACGATCATGGCGTACAAAGACGGCTGCCCTGGAGATTGCCCTCGCCTGAATGTTTGGTCTAACGCATCCTATGAGCTAAACCACAAGCCGCTGGGCAATGAGCAGATCAACAATGCCCTGACGCTGGAGAATACTTGGGCGATCGCCTCCACTTGGAAACAGCCAGCGACTCAGGGCGGTCAGTGCTTTGCTCAGCAGATCTACCAGACCGGGAATACGTTTCCGCAAGATTGGATTAGTCGCCAGGGCAATCAGGGCTATCGCGTCACCCATGTGGCAGAACGAGATAACCAGTGGGCAGTGGTGATGTCGTTACCTTTAGCATCAGAGCAGCAGGCATGGATACAGAGCAGCAGTTTTCCAGAAGATTGGATGCAGGATAATCTACAACATAATCAATTCATCACTCAGTTTGGGTCTACAAAAAGTGATTGGATGGCGATCGCCGCTCAGCCTGCTAGCTACACCCATCAGGAATGGTCAACGGGCAGTCGGTTTCCAGAAATCTGGATCAATTCAATTTGGCAGCAGGGTGGAGCAATTACAGAAGTAGGAGCCAAAGCGGATGAGTGGGCGGTGGTGATGTCAAGTCCGACGGGTTACGCTCACCAGGGATTTGTGATGGGCGCTCAGTTTCCTAAAGATGCTGTCCAGCAGGGTTGGAAAGCTGGATTTCCAATCACTAGCCTGGGTGCAACGCAGTCCGAATTTGCAGTAGTTCTGTCACAACCCGCAGGCTATCGGGAGCAAACCTGGGCAACGGCGGAGTCATTTCCTGAAGCCTGGGTGAAACAACAGCAGACCGAAGGATTCGCCATTACAGGATTGGCAGCAACCGATCAAAGCTGGGGGGTGGTAATGTCAAAGTGTGACTGATGACAGGTGGAATTCTGGTAGCGATCGTCCGATTTCAACGCTCCTCTCATCATCCCAACTTGCCTATCTTGCCTCGGTCTACTGCTCTGATGGCTGGACTCGTAAACTCAATCCATTGCCCTCTGAACTCGAAGCTTTGAGCAACAAGATGGAGCGATCTCTTCTAGAACTACGATCATTTTTCTGTCAGGAGTCTGCTGCTACTGACATCTATTATTGCCTCAGTGGGTGGCTTTATTGCTGCTGTTGGAAGTGCCACACCTTGAATCCCTGCTCAATTTTCAGGGCTTTGAGATTCACATATCGAGATGTAAGATGTGAGTCCAATTACGACCCCTTCTTGATTCAGTGTCCATTGCTGCGATAGGTTGCTAGTAGACTATCTGCGGAAACTGGTGCCAATGAATTTGAATCCAGCCTCAAGTCCATCTCGCCAATAGGACCATGTATGCTCACCCCCTCGAACCCGATATTCATGTGCAATATGCAAACGCCGCAACAAAATATGCAAAGCCGCATATCCGTCATTACGAAAATCTTTATCTCCACAATCTAAATATAATTTGACAGCATTGAATGTCTCGGAACGAGCATTTTGTATAAGCCGAAATGGATCGTAAGACTTGTAGTGTTCCGTCAGTCTAGCTTTACCTTGCAATCCTGTCCCATGAACCAATCCTCTATTCAAGTTCCATTGTTCATCAGTCATAGAGATAGTCATCTCATCAGTGTAAATGGATGCACTAAAAGCAACGCAGACAGAAAAGAGATCTGGATATTTTATTGCATATAATAAAGCGCCATAACCTCCCATTGATAAGCCCAAAATTCCTCGAAACCATTTATCAGACTTAATTCGAAAGTTCGATTCGATCGCTGGTATAAATTCATGAAAGAAAAAATCTTCATAACGAATAGACTGATCATGATTATTGATATAGCGACTATTACTACCATCAGGCATAGCTAGTATCACAGGAGGTATTTTTCTGGTAGAAATACATTCATCCACTATTAAATTGACTTCGCCAAAATATATCCAAGACATGTAATCTGCGCGATTCCCATGTAATAGATAGATCACAGGATATGATCGGACTGAAGTCTCATAATCATAAGGTAAATAGATTCCATAGCAGACAGATCTTCCTAAAATCTGGCTATCGATTGCTAATCCTTCACGTACAAATCCTCGTGACATACGGTGCGATTCTCTAAACGGATACTTGAGAGACTAATTTTTTGGGGTTGGAAGCTGTAAAAATCAACCTTTTACACTTCTGCTTCAGACGGCATCTAAGGCGCGTTTGGATGAGCAACAACAACGATGGTATGTCGCATTGGAGGTAAAACGGATCGGTCATGGTGGCATGCAAATGATGTCCCAAATCATCGATATGCACCTCATGCAATTCCTCTGCTGATTTACAGCGCTTTGCGCTTCATTAAGTGTGGGTTATTTTTTAGAAGCCGCGCTCCGCGCGGCTTCTAAAAAATAACTGTGGCTGACGCAATGGAGAATTGCTGCATGTTCATTCATGTATTCCACATTATTTCTAAACCGTTACTTTCTCTGTCTAGAATGAGATTACTCTGCCAGTAGCAACTTCTATCAATCCCAACACTTTACTAATCCCTAAAACTCCTGTACATATGGCAGTCGCTAACCAGAGCAGAGGGATGCCTCGATATGAGCTTATCTTTACTGATCCAGGGGGGATGAAAGTGGCTTTATATTTTGCTAGAGGCGTTGCACTTTCAGTCTCTGAACTAATTAGTAAGTCAGGTAATGGAGTTTGTTTAGCTCTTTCAGTGGCGACTGAACTCATCGACTCATAACTGGCAACTGAGCCCGTTTGATCGACTCCCACAAAATAAACCAATTGCTCACTACCTTCTAAGTTACTTTTCCAGGTTCGGATAATCTGAGCATGTAGTTTTCTAGCCAGTCTGTTATTTTCCCAGTAGCTAGAGATATCAGGTGCTAATGCTAGAGGTGAACTTAGCCAGGGATTCTCGCGAAGCTTTCTTCGCAAAAGACAAAAGGCGATCGCTTGAACTGATGCCAATCCGGTCAACCGAAACACTTCAGCATTGAACGCAAGTAGACTACGATAATTCTGTATAAGACTAGGTGCTGCGTAAAAAATATAAGCAGTGAATGCACCACCTACTCCTACAACCAGCGGAGTTATAATCCACCACCGTGCTTTTGAAACATAGGGACGTAAAACCAACCATTGCAAATAGCCAAAAATGATTGATACTGTCATATTAATGATAATAAACAGGATCAGCAGCACTGGTAATTGTACAAAATGAGCTTGTCCGTCAATAATTGCTTGAACAGTCATTGTTGAGGCAACATTGGAACAACTAGCCAGGATTAAGAAAAGCGTAAATACTAAGATCCACATTCGATTTGGTACATATTTTCGGAGAACTAACCATTGGAAGCTGCCTGCAATCATCCCTGTAATGCAACCTTCCACAATTGCACAAGGTATCGTGCATTGAGCGCCAAAAAATTGCAGATCGAGTTGATGGGTAATGTATTTTGCAATTAATAAGCCGCCTGCTGTAGCAAATATGAAAGATAAGACAAAACGAACTCGATCGACTGGTTTGATCAAAAGATTTTGAGCGTTGATAAATGTGTATTGAGTAAGCATCATATGGCAAAACAATGAAGAATCAAAAATCAACGAATAGTGTTACTACTACTTCCACACTGCAGTTGCAATAGTTACAATCGCTGCAACAAATTCACTAAATGATCAAAACCATCTACTCCAATCTTGTTAATTAACTGCGATCGCTGTTGCTGCAAAACATTTCTGAACGCTTCGTCACCCAATTGCCCCTGCAAAATCATTGCAAGGTTAGACACCTTTCGCCATTCCATCGCCTGTTTTTGCTCTAATAAATAAGTTCCTAAACATGCAGGAATAACGGCTTCTGTAAGCCGCCCCAGTTGATAAGCAACTTCTGCAATCATGGCATGAGATAATCCTTCTAATTCGAGATCTCCCATTCGGGTTGCTACGTCTAAACCCTTCTCAAAAAATGGTTTTACCATACTGCTTTGATTGGAGATTAAATGTGCTAACCCTAATCCTAAATAACAAAACACGCCTGACATCCAATCTTGATGTTTTTCTGTTAGCTTTAAGCCCCGCTCAAGCCGTTGAATGTCATCTTCTAAATCCACTGCAGTGACATATTCCCGTTGCTGTGCCTGACGAACTTCTGCATATCCCAGATTCGCGATCGCATTTGCTTCTCCTAATGAATCACCAATCTGACGAGCAAATAGCAATGCCCGTTGCCCATAAGCGATCGCGTCTGCAAATTCGCGCTGGCTCAAACTCAAACGGCTGAGATGGTTGAGGTTAGCAATCTCGCAAGTTTGATCCGTAGCTTGATTCGCTAAATCAAGCGCCTCTTGATAAAGCTGTTTGGCGCGATCCCGGTTGCCAATCCACTGCTGAGAGTAGCCCAGTACCGTCAAAATGCGGGCTTTCTCCTGACTTTTTTCAATTGCTTTTAGCGGCTTATCTAAATAAGCAATCGTATCTCTAAAACTTTCTGCCGAAAAGAAAGCAAAGACTCCCCCATATAGTGGAAAGTTATCTCGCTGAGCAAAGGCACGCAGAATTTGTAATGTAATTTGAAAGCAAGCACGAGAGAGACGGAGGCGATCGGCTTCTAACAATTTCAGAGCTTGATGAAACCCGTTACTCAGTTCACACCAAACAATGGCAAACGCAAAGAAGGTCGCAGCCGCTAAATTCCGTCCGAACTGAAAGCCATAAGGCTGTTTATCAAACCATGTCACCAGTCCATTCTGCATTCCTCGCAGTAGTACCATCAGCTCAATCCAAGCACTTAAATCTAATATGGTTTGCTGCTGTACTACAGAGATTGCAGATTGATTGCGGGCTTGCCCAGCAAACAGGATTTGAGGTAAGGGACGATGAATATGCTTTGCCCAATAATTCCACGGATTATTAACGTTGTTTTTTGCTTCAAAGCCAACAAATTTGTGAGCGCCTTCATACAGCCAACTCACCAGATGAGGTTCGATAGCCGAGTAAGACAGTAATCCTTGCTTCAGTCCTGTAGCAACGCTACGCAGCTCAGCGAGTGTAAACGGATCGGCATCGGTTTCTTGCACTTGGTCTAATTCTTGCGCCAGCAGTTCAATTTGCTGGTGGTTGAAAACATAGGCTTGGTTGGGATCAAGAACTTGCAGTAAGATAGCAAGGCGATCGCAAGCATCTGCGCTGATGAGCTGAGTGACAGCATCGTTACACGCTGCCTGCGCCTGCTGGATTTGCTGCCATCTCTTCCAGGCATCCTGAAGCGTATCTAATGCACGAGCTTGCCGCCCAGCTTTTGCTTGTTTTAGTTCATCAGTTTCATAACTCAGTTGATGCTGGATGGCATTCACTCGTTCTACCAAACACCGTTCAAAGATTTCGCCTGTTCTCGGTTGTAACTGTTCTACCAGGCGATCATAGACATAATCCTTAGAACGAATTCTTCCCTTTAACGTATCTGTAATGATTTGATTAATAAATGTTGAATAGCGATCGCTCAGCGACGGAGGATTCGTTTTTTGAGATGTTGAAGCTGCCT
>DATNOY010000945.1:0-3553 GCA_036703495.1 Coleofasciculaceae cyanobacterium | reverse complement strand
CGATTGGACAACTGATCGAATGGAACTTTGGACTTGTTTTGGGCGCGATCGCTAGGCTCAGGCACATTCCAAAAATCACCCAAAGTATCGTCTGATTAGGCCCCGCAACAAAAAATCATTACCTTTTGAAGACTACCCTTTAAAAAATCAGGAAAACGCTTGCGCAGTCCATGAAACGCTCTTGATCCCGACAGCATTGGCATTCTAGCCCATTTAACTTGACCATCAATGCGTAATGATAACAGTATCTCCAACCTTTCAAATTGACTACGCAAACGCTTGACGCATTTGCAACGGTTTCCCGTTTGCAAGTCTACAGTCAGTTTTGTGACACATCACGACTGGCATATATAGCGGTTCTCGCACCTGTGAGCACAGGGGGTTTGGGGGCTGCGCTGTTAGACTGAGCGGCCACGCCGAAGCTCCCCAGGCGGGGTATTGTCTCTGCACCCGATTGATCCGTCTCTCAATGGGATAGGAAACACTATACAGCGGTCAGACAAAACTGAAAAACCTGTTAGGAGCAAGGGTCATGAGTTGCTCTCTCATGAACTAATCCATTGCTGCTGAACTCACTTAAGCTCTGATTAGCTCAACGCATTGATGACATAGCTAATGTAAGAATTTGCCTCAACAGCAGGATCCCCCGTCAAACCATGATTGGACTGGATGTATTTGAGGGCCTCAATGTACCAGCTTGGAGATAACTCAAACGTGCGGTTGATTTCAGCCAGTCCGCTAACCAGATAGTCATCAATTGGACCTGTGCCTCCCACAACTAAAGCGTAGGTAATGATCCGCAGGTAATAACCAATGTCCCGCACGCACTTTGCCTTGCCGGTCGGGCTAGAGGCATAGTTCGGGCCCTCTAACTGAGTCGTGTAGGGGAACTTTTGATATACCGCTGCGGCTGCGGCTTCAGCCAGCCCAGGTGCTTTTTTGGAGAGCGCCTTAGCAGCTTCCAAACTGACCGCTGCCTGCCGAAAACGACCGAATGCAACCTGGATTTCAGTACTCCCTAAGAAACGCCCTTGGGAATCAGCGGCGACAAGCGCTTCGGTTAATGGAGTTTTACTCATGAATTGACTGTCTCCTAATTTTTTACAAAAGGTAGGTTGAGTAGACTTCTTGCAGGAGGCGATTTGCAGGAATCGATTTTTGTGTGGTTCGATTTTTAATACCTGTTTTGCATTGACACAAGAGGTCTCAGGAAAGCCTAATTATTTAGGCAACGGCTGCTGCTGCACGATCGAAATAGGACGCAACTTCAGCAATGAGAGCATTGCAATCACCACGAGTGATGCCATTCGGGTCATTGGCAAGGGCGATCGAAGCATCTTTTAACTTTTGAATCCCCACAGCAACTGAAGCCCCTGGAGTGCCTAGCGCCAAATAAGTTTCTCGCAAGCCATTGAGGGCACGGTCTTCTAATATGCTTGCATCCCCTGCAAAAATCGCGTAGGTCACGTAGCGCAGGATAATCTCCAAATCTCGCACACAAGCGGCGGCACGACGGCTGGTGTAGGCATTTCCTCCCGGCGCAATCAGCTGAGGTTGCTCAGCAAACAGCGATCGAACAGCACTGGCAACAATAGCAGAGGCATTGCTAGAAATCCGGTTAACCACATCAACCCGCTTGTTACCGTCTCTGACTAAACCGAGTAGAGCATCTAACTGGCTATCGCTGAGGTATTCTCCTCGCGCATCAGCTTGTGAGACGACCTTAGAAAAGGCATCCTGTACCATGATTTCAATCTCCTAAAAATTGATTAATTAGAATTAGTGATGAGGGTTAAGACTGGAGGGTGAAAAGCCTAGTTTTCGTTTTTTAAACGAATAAGCATACCTGAGTCGGGCTTGTCTTAATTGCTATTAAAAGTAGTAGCGACTAAATCAGGTCAAGGCTTTATACCATTTCGTTTAGAACCCCTACAATTTCCTTTTATACAATGACTAGCTTTGCTTTTTTGTTAAAAAATATTTAGGAAATATCTAAGATAAATCAATCCGTTTTTTGTGCTTCTCGTACAATCAATTTCTTGAAATTTTTCATTATAAAAAATAGTATTTTTTAGGCAGTATAATTCTGAAAGCACCTTCTCATAAAAGTTTCAGGGTTTCTCATAGGTCTTATTTATATCTGATAAAAATAGGAATAGCTCAACTTTTTAGTTGCAAAAATTAGACAAATAACTGTTTTTTAGATAAAAATGTTCCTTTGGAACCAAAAAAATGTAATTGGAAATACGAAAAATAGGTAACTCGAATTACCTTTTTTCTGTCAATTATTTCCAAATTGTAACAATAGCAATTTAAGCTAATCTCTAGGGCTGTCAAAAATAATTCATAAAAATAAACCACCAGATTTTTGGCAAGTAAAAATCTGGTGGTTCATAATTAACTGTATAATTCAGATACCCAAACATCTGCTCCAGCTTAATCATCTACTCTTCTTGCAGATTGATTTAGTTCAGCGCACCCCCTCAAAAAAAGATCACACCCAAATTCAGCAATATAGTAGTTCTCATAAAGATGAACGTCCTCATCTGAGTGCATAGCACTATACCTTTCACTCGTAGACTTCAATGAAGTGAAGTCTACGCACTCGTCGGGCTGATGTGCTTTGCCGTGCAATGTCTGAGATCTGCTCCCAGTTCAATAGCGCGTCTTGAATTGGCATAGTTTACCTCTCCATCCCAGAACTGCTCTAGAGATCAGATGCTTTGATGCTTAACTGGCGGGTCTTAATCTTGACAAGAGACTGTCCGAATTTTATAAATATACTATAAAACTATCAAAATACCGTAGATTAATATTTCGCAAACCACTATTCTTATTAGAAAGGCAAGTAGAGCTGCCATAGGCGTTTAGCTCAGAGGCTTTTGAGAGATAATTATAAAATACGGTAAATGTATCAAGACACCGTTCAATAATCGAATCAATAATCGAAATTCGTTAGAAGTGCGATCGCCTGCCGTTAAAGAGCAATCCATCGAAACGTTTGAGAACCCACTCGTTAACTCCGGAGGATATCGGTATGTTATTTGGGCAAATTGAAAAAGAGTGGATACGAACGATCGCAATTTATCCACTGCCTGAACTTCCTCATCGGTTACCGCTTTTGGACGATGAAGAACAAGTAGAAAAAGCATGGATGCTTTCCAAGAGCGGAACAAAAATGGAAGAACGTGAAAGAACTCATTAAGAAACAGCTTCAGGTCAAACAGTTCCAGATTCATAGGGTTCTGCGAAGAGAGTCGAAATCCTAGCGCAAGAACCTATCCGCAAACTCTAAACCTGATGGAAGTCACAGCCTATTGATTCTGCCGCTTCAGCTTTTAACATCGTTAGTACAGTTGCAGCCGCCGCAGCCAGTGCAGCTCGCATTGTCTGTAACGCGAGCGAGGGCAGGTTGTATGACAACCAGAATGGCAGCGCGACAGGATTAGGCACAGGAATCCAGTTTGCCACCCTGCTCGGTGCTCCGCTGATAGCGGCTGCTAACTTTGTGGTTCAAGCTTAACTTCAGTCAGCGGCATGTAGCGTTTCCTAT
>DATNOY010000944.1:0-7935 GCA_036703495.1 Coleofasciculaceae cyanobacterium | reverse complement strand
AGCATTGCTCCAAATGCGATCGCCCTGCCGCAGGATCGACAAACATGGCAACGCTGCCGAGCCGAAACAGTGCCAGCAGCAGCACATACAGCTCTGCCGACATGGGCTGAAACACTAAGGCCACATCGCCCGATTGCAATCCTGCCTGCTGCAATGCTGCCGCAGCGTGGCAAACCGCTTGTGCGAATGCCGCAAACGTTAAGGGCGGATGACGGGGGTCGGCAATGGCTACTGCATCCGGCTGCAGGGCTGCCTGACCTTGTAGCAAGCTGGCAATATTTTGATTAGCATCTAGACCAGTCATGCGGCAGGGTTGAGTATGATCCCCAAGGATTACGAATTTAAAAATTCCGGAAGTTAATTGGTTGCCGAGCCTAAGATCTGATTTGCAGTTTTTCCAATCTATCGGGGGGGTCTTGCTCTAGCGGTTCTTGCGCTATGGCAGCGGATGTCGCAACGGGTGCCTCAACATCAGGCAGGTCGTTGAACTGAATCGGGACATTGGCATCATTCACCACGGCTCCTAAGAACTGCACATCTTCCGATTCAATCAACTGCTGGGCGGCTTCATTTAGCAATCCTTCTTCGGTATAGCCTGGGCGGGTCACTAGCAGCAAGCCATCTGTATAGGGTTCCAGCAGCAGGGCATCGTTGTAGCGGTTGAGGGCAGGAGAATCGAGAATCACCAGATCAAACCGGCCACGCGCATCTTCCAATAGGCGGCGCATCTCGCTGGATTCCAAAATGGCAGCCGCCTGCCGTTGCGGACCCACGCTCGGCACCAGGTAGAGATTTTCGATGTCTGGGACTAGGCGAATGCATTCCGTTAAGTTGCCGTAGTAGCGGAGCGGTTCTAGTGGGCTGTTGGGATCAGGGGTAATTTTGACAGCAGCAGCCTGAGAGGGCGATCGCAAATTGGTTTCAATCAATAGCGTCCGCTTGCCAGCTCTGGCAGAGGCGATCGCTAGGTTATAAGCGGTGGTCGTCTTGCCTTCTTCGCTGAGGATGCTGGTGATCAGCACCATCCGCAAGGCCTTGCTACCGCCGATCCGCCGCAGGTTGCCGCGCAGGCGTTCGTAGGGGTCAATATAAGGCGAATTGGCTTCAGCAATCACCGGCAGACTGGCGGTTTCTTCATCCCAGAGCAGCGAGGGCAATAGGCCCAGAATCGGCACATCCTGCGATCGCAGCAGCGCTTGCAAGTCTTCTACGGTGTAGAGGGTTGGATCGATCGCATCCAGCAGCATGACTAAGCCACCGCCGACAACTAGCCCCATCACACCCCCTACGAGTAAAATCGCTAGGCTGCTAGCTCCCTTGGCGGGCTGCACTTCCAGCTGCGGCTTCTGGGCAATCACCAAACTGCCGACGGTCTCTTCCTGCGCCAGTTTTACATCGGCCAGGCGAGCCTGAATTTGGTTATAAAAAGTTTGTTTGAGCGTTACCTGCTGCTGGATGCGCTGTTGCTCAAGCTGTTTGTTAGGAATGCCCGAATATTCTTGCCGCTGCTCTTGTTCTGTCCGAGCCAGCAACGCTAGCTGCTGCTGTAGGGTTTCTCGTTGCGTTTGCAGCCCGACAAGCGTGCTGGCTAACTGCTGGCGGGCCGGGTCTAAATTGATAGATTGGCGAATTTGGCTAGTTCCCCGCAGCGGAGCTGTTCCTCCTCCTCCCAATACCTCATTGACGCGGGCTTGCAGCAGTTGGCTGTAGGTAGCAAGCTGGTCTTGCAAAGTAACCATGTTGGGGTGGTCAGGCCGCAAGGTTTTGGAGAGCAAATCCTGCTGAGCTTCGGCTTGGTAAATTTTAGCCCGCAGATCGGCAATAATCGGATCGGCGCTGAGGGCAGAAGAAGCGTAGGCCTGGTCGGGGGTAAGCCCCAGCCGAGATTGCAGGCTGTTGATCTGAGCGTCAATGCCGGAAAGCGATAGGCGAATTTGTCGCTGCTGCTGCTGGCTGGCGGTAATGTTGCTGAGGAGGGCACCGCTTTCGGCTGCCTGCAGTCCCGGGCCTTCTTGACGGACATAGGACTCTAGTTTTTGCTCGGCTTGTCGCAGCTCTTGGGTCACCTTGGGTAAAAGCTGATTCAGGTTCTCATTAATCCGGTTAAGCTGCTGCGTGTTGAACTGACGGCTTTGCTCCACCATCGATTCCATCAGGGCCGCAGTGACGGCTTCAGCCCGTTTCTCCTGGTTGTCTCGGTAGGTAATGCTGATTTGCAATCCGCCGGTACTTTTGCTTTTGGACTCTTCGGGAGTAGCGCTGTTCTGTCCGACGATCGCCACCTTGGCATTTTGCTGAATTCGTTGAGGCGAGATTTCGAGTTTTTGCGGTTTCAGCTGTTGAATGGCGTACGCTATGACGGCAGGAGAGAGCAGCATGTCTTCTGTCACCGCTTGCCCCTGCTGTTGTAAGGAGGCTCCCGTTGCTGAGAACACCTCAGGTGGAGCGCTGTAGGCTAACAGACCGCGAGCAACGTAGGTGTCTGACGGAGCGGGTTGGAGGGTGGCAACCCCCGCCGAAAGCCCCGTCACCGCAGCAAAACCTGCCAGACCAGCCCATTTATGGCGATCGAGTGCCAGAAGATAGCGTTTGATGAAGGGGATGGGCATAGGGGGGTGGGGGAGAGGGAATGGGTGAGGCGATGAGGCGATCTTAGCGGGAGTTACCGCTGGGCTTAAATAGATTGTCGGCGCTATTGGCCAGAGAATCGAAGAATAAGAGGAAGCCTAGAATATCGCGGAACGGTTGGGTGAAGGTGTTGAGGGCGTAGGTAATGCGGCTGACTAAGTTGCGGCCAATCACAATCACGTCATTTTCTTCCAGGATGGGATTTTGCGACATGTCGCCAGTGATCGCATGCTTCCCGTCCAGTTCTTGGGTAACGGCTTTGCCCTGCTGCACATCAAACCGAATCAGGGCAATGTGTCTGAGGTCGGCACTGCTTAGATCGGGCGAAATCGCGGTGAGCGCATCGACAAAACTGCTGCCATTGGGTAGCTGAAGACTCCCTACCGTGCCCCCTCTGCCTGCTGTGGCATAGTTGAGGACGCGGATTTTAACTTGCGCTTGCGCTAAGTTGGAGCGGGCAATTAGATCGCGATCGTACCCAGCACTATTTTCTGCTGTGAGGGTAGGGACAACGACCGTATCGCCATCTTCCAGGCGCAGATCGGGAACGGACTGGGCATCGCGCAGGGGTGTAAACAAATCCACATCCTGATCCACAAGGGAACCGTCTCCTAGTGTGCGCCGAATTCGTACCGTTCTGAGATCTGCCAGCCGGGTTGCGCCACCCGCCGACACCAGCGCCACCGACAGCTGAGGAGCCTGTAAAGGATAAACTCCCGGTCGGGCAACTTCTCCCAAGATCGCCACCTGCACCGGCCGCTGGGCAATCAAAATCACATCTACCTGCGGATTCACCACAAAGCGATCGAGCGCAATCCGAATCTGTTCGCGAGCTTGGCCGGGCGTTAATCCCTTTAACTGAACTGCCCCTGCTAATGGCAGCAGCAAATTGCCCTCAAGATCAATCGTGCCTTGAAAAGAAAGGTCTGGGAAGCGCAAGACATTGATGTAGAGCGTGTCACCTGGGCCTAGCCGATAGACCTCAAACGGATTGGCAACAGGCTGAGCCGGTGCGCCATTGGGTTGAGCAGCGTCTGGAATTTCGCCCCGATCGATCAGCCGCTGGCGGGCATCTTCTAAAAGCCGACGGGTGGGAGAAGCAGGCTGTGCTGGAACAGTGGGCTGTCCTGGGAGGGGAGTAGCTGGAAACGGCTGGCTGGGGGTAGGTAGGGAGGTAGGCAAGCTTTGGCTGAGGGCGATCGCCGGACACAAGCCAGATTGGATGACCCAGAGGAGCAGCATGCTGGGCGCAAATCTGGGCGCAAATCTAGGTGCAAATCTGGGCGCAAATCTGCGGGCAACGCTGGGAACCCATCGGCGCTGAAGAGAACGGGAGGCTAGAACCATGAGCGCAAAGACAGCATCACAAAGGATTGATTGTATAGAAGATCGGTAGAGATCGGCTGATGAGGCGGGTCAGATCCAGCCTTATTTGAGGATATCTGCGATTAATCTGGACTGAACCAATTGTCCCAAATCCGTTAATGGCGATTGCACAGACTCAATTTCGCCTAGCGGCTGAATCGGCATTAACAGGCTAACGGCTACCCAGGACATATGTTGACGATGGCGCAGTTCTGACAACTGCTCTGCCCAAAACCACTGGCTGGGCGCTGAGTCTCCTCCATCTCTCCAGGCATACCATTGCAACACGGCATAGGTTTGTTCGTGCGTCCAACTGCGCAGGAAGCGGGCGCTCACTTGCACGGGCTCTGAAGCAGCGCCAGATGATATCGAGAAGGTGAGAGGGCGATCGCGATCTTCTGTCCAGCTGTAGGTGCCGCTAATATCCATCCAATCGACTTGGGGCAAATCTCGATGCCAGGTTTGGGGACGCAGCATCAGCAGGACGGGAGTGGCTGCGGTTGCTGGAGCCGCTGGAAGCATCGATTGGGTTGACCATTTGTGCCCGCCAATTTCTACGACTTTTTGCTCCAGCGTTTGCCATCCCGGTAAAGGCAGTCCTGAGGTTTGTAGCTGTCGGAGTGAGCGGGTATTGCTCAGTTCTGGCACTTTATTGAGAAACCAGTTGCCTGAGCAGTAGTGCGGAATCACGCTGCAAGCGGCAATGGTCAGCAAAAACACCACGATCAGCAGCTTATAAAGGGGCGATCGTTGAGATGAAGTGGCCAATGATAAGGGTTGAGTTGTCATAGGGACTCGGCTGAAGGTTCGGGTTCTGTCTCAATTTCTT
This sequence comes from Coleofasciculaceae cyanobacterium, assembly GCA_036703495.1. Taxonomy (GTDB): domain Bacteria; phylum Cyanobacteriota; class Cyanobacteriia; order Elainellales; family Elainellaceae; genus Drouetiella. The sequence continues at coordinate 3,113 of DATNOY010000944.1, read as the reverse complement.
CAGGGTTCTCTGCAGCCTCCATCCAGATTTCAATGCCTTTTAGCAGCAGCACAATGAATCCCAACATGGCAGTAGAGTACAGGTCGCCTCCCCAGCCGTCGTGCAACCAATGGAAGGCGGCATCTTGACCTGTGCCATGAAAGTAGGTCAGGAACGTATTGCGGATGACGTTAGCGGCAACGCTGATCCCCACAATGCCGCTATAGAAGACGGCGATCGCCAGGCGAGAGGTTTGTCCGGTCCAGTAGAGCAGCAGCAGCCCCACGTAGAAACTGGTGAACAGCATTTTCAGTCCGGCACAGTAAGGGGCTACCTCGACAATGCGATCGTTGACAAACAAATAAATTTGATCAACCCGCACATCCATGCCGCTTTGCACCAGAATGAAGCCAGCCATGCCCGCAATGAATCGTTGCAGCGGCAGCGTATAGGGTGCAAGCAAATAAGGCATTTCATTCGGTGTAGCTAAGAGCACCAGCACCAGCGGAAAAGCCTGTAGCCGCAATCCTGGCAACCCTTTGAACCAGAGGCAGAGTCCGGTGAGCAGGGTGGGGAGCGACAGATTGATCAGGTCAGTCAGGTTGCTGAGGTAGAACGAGATCCCCAGGATCAGCAGCGATAATCCTAGAAGTTGTCGGGTGGGATTGGTTTCATCGGGGAGCTGCTGCCAGCGATCGCGCTGCTGCCAGCACAGGTCGGCGGCAATCGGCAGCCCCAAGATGCCATGACTAAAATACTCATGTTCAATGCTGATGCTCTTGTTGAGCCAGCCATCAAACCAATGAATCAGGAGGGGAAGATATAAAATCAGCAGCAACCCGAAGATAGCGATTTCGGCGGGGCTGCGATCGAGGAACTTGCGGCTACTCTCTGCGGGCATGAGATCCTTCACACTCTGCTGAACTATCCCGTAGAGTTCCCGGAAATGCGATCGGTTCAACAGGGCTGAGTCTGTCAGGTAAAAGCGCTTAAACCGATCGCACCACTACATCTCGCTCAGCTAAGTAGCCTTTAATTTCTGCCACCGTCAGCTGCCCATAGTGCAGTAGGGAAGCCAAGAGTGCCGCCTCTGCTCTGCCTTCCGTCAGAGCTTCATGAATGTGCTGGCAGTTGCCTGCCCCACCCGAAGCAATCACCGGAATCTGCACTTGCTCGGCGATCGTCCGGGTCAGTTCCAAATCGTAGCCTGCCTGGGTGCCGTCAGCATCCATGCTGGTGATCAGCAGTTCACCAGCACCCCGTTGCTCAACTTCTTTGGCCCAGGCGATCGCATCAATGCCAGTGTTTTCGCGTCCACCCCGGACATAGACATCCCAACCTGGGTTAGCAGCATCTGCCCGGCGGCGGGCATCGATCGCCACCACAATACACTGGTTGCCAAAGCGATCGCTGGCGCGGTCGATAAACTCTGGATCGCGCACGGCAGAAGAATTGATGCTGACTTTATCGGCTCCAGCCCGCAAAAGTTTCTTGATCGTGTCTAGAGACTGAATGCCACCGCCGACGGTTAGGGGAATAAACACCTGTTCGGCCGTGCGATAGACAACGTCATAGATGATGTCTCGGTCTTCGTGGGTGGCAGTAATATCCAGAAACACCAGTTCATCGGCACCTGCCTGGTTGTAAACCTGCGCCAACTCTACCGGATCCCCGGCATCTCGCAGATTGACAAAATTGATGCCTTTAACCACGCGCCCCGCTTTCACATCCAGACAAGGCAAAATTCGCTTAGCCAGCATAAGTTTTCCAAGTTTCAAAGATTCGGCTTCAAGCGCTCTTTCAGGGGATTCTTCAAGTCATTTCCCTGAAGCCTCCCAACTCGCGGCTCAAAACCTGCCAACAAGCCTCCAGGATAGCGTAACCGTATGCAATAGACTGATAAACTAATTCATGGTTATCAGATCGTGGAGTGGTGATGAAAATAGGTCAAAAAGTGCGTGTGCGTCGGTTGCGCGATCGCTCCAACAAGGACGTGATCGATCATCTCGGAAAAATTGGCGTCATTGAAGATTACCGAATGACAGACGGCAGCGGCGTCGGTGTCATCGTCAAGTTTGAGGATAAGTTTGCGGCCTGGTTTTTTGAGGATGAAGTAGAGGCGGTAGGTTAGAAGGCTGAGCCATTCAGCTGGCTGTTCTGAAGATGACCCCAGCGATCGCCTACAGCCCTCGCTCCGTAGCGTGAAGACATTCCTTAAGAATCCTCGCTACGATGTAGCGGCAGGTTGCAACTTGAATTGCAACCTGAATCTGTAGACCGCTGGGGTAGGAAATCTAAGCATGGCGCTAGTGTTGACGTTTTTGGGTAAGGGTGGAACGGGCCGTACGACTGTGGCAATTGCGGCTGCCAGACAGTTTGCATCCCAAGCCAAAAGGGTTTTGCTGATTGGGCAAGATTCCAGTCCGGCCTGGAGCTTGCAGGTGGGGATCACGGGTTCTGAGCCTCAGACCCTAGCCCCCAATTTGCAGGCAGTGCAGCTACAAACGACGGCATTGCTGGAGCGGGGCTGGGAAGAATTGAAGCGGCAGGAAGCCCAATATCTGCGCACTCCTTTCTTTAAAGCCGTCTATGGGCAAGAGCTAGGCGTGATTCCGGGCATGGATACCGGACTAGCGCTAAATGCCATTCGGGAATACGACGCCAGCGGTCAATATGATGTGATTGTCTATGATGGCGATGGGGATCAGACGACGCTGCGTGTGTTGGGCGCACCGGAAATTATTAGCTGGTATGCCCGCCGGTTTAGACAGGTATTTGCCGATTCCGATCTGGGGAAAACATTATCTCCCTTTTTGCAGCCGATCGCAGCCGCAGTTTTAAACGTCAACTGGACAGGCGATATTTTTAATCAACCTGTGGCCAATCAGGCGACTAATCTTTTGGATCAAGGCAGAGCGGCTATTGCCGATCCAAAGCGATTTTTGGCTTATTTAGTGACTACCGATCGCCCAGAGTCGATTGTCACGGCCAAGTATCTTTGGGGATGTGCCCAGCAGGCAGGATTAACGGTGGGTGGCGTCTTAGTCAACCAATTAGTCAGCCCCAGTGAAGCGATCGAATCGATTCAGGGTGAATTTGCCCCCCTCCCGGTCAACGCTATTCCGACGAAACGA
>DATNOY010000943.1:0-3642 GCA_036703495.1 Coleofasciculaceae cyanobacterium | reverse complement strand
AGACAAAAATAACAACAGCATCCTAGACTTCAACGAGTCTATTGGTCAAGTCTTTGGCCCCCAGGCAACCACCAGTTTGCAAGCTGGCACCTACTATATGGCGGTCAAGCAGCCAAACACCAGCAATACGGCCTACTCGGTAACGATCACGGCGTAGTGTTTATCTGGGCACTTTAGATCAGGAAAGGGGGTAGATGTTAACATCTACCCCCTTTCCTGATTCATGGGTTTTTATGCCAGCTTATTCTGCATCAGCTGCATCTTCTGCCTTAGAGGCCTTGCCCAGAATTGAAACGACGACGCGATCGCCTTCACCCAAAGCGGTGACGCCCGCAGGCAAGATCAGCTCGTGAACGTGGATGGCATCGCCAATGTTCATGTTGGACACATCCACTTCAATCACTTCGGGAATGCTGTCTCCCAAGCAAGCAACTTCCAATTCGTTCAGTACGGTATCCATGGAACCGCCATCTTGCTTAGCTCCCACTGCCGTACCCACAAAGTGCAGGGGTACCGTTACTTCTAACTTATCCGTGGCGCTTACTGAGAAAAAGCTCAGGTGATACAGGCTTCTTTTCCAGGGATGAGCCTGGACTTCTCGCAGCAGCGCTTTACCGCTCCAAGGCAAGTCAGGCACATTGATCTGGATCAAGGTGTTGTTCAACGAGGACTTTCTGACCAGGGTTTCAGCCGCTTTGGCATCTAGGGTCAACGCGACAGAGTCAGCGCCTTTGTGACCGTAGAGCACCGCAGGGATTCGACCTTCGCGGCGTAGGGCGTTCGGTTTGCTGCCCTCAGCGCGTTTCTTGCATTCAACAGTGAGTTCCATAGGTAGTGTCGCTTGAGTGTTCTAAGTTAAAACTTGAGGGTGAGAGCAAAACAATTGGCGATCGCCATTAGCTAGCAGCGCGAACTTCCTGACTGCTGGGGCTAGGTGGCTGTTCACCTTTGCCATAGAGCAGGGCACGCTTCGGCCCGTGAATCGGATCTTCCACAATAATGGTCTGATCGCGGCTGGCACCTAAAGACACGATCGCGATCGGCACTTCCATTAATTCTGCCAAGAATTTCAGGTAATCGAGCGCCTGAGGCGGCAGGTCATCCAACGTGCGGCAGTCTGCCGTAGACTGTTTCCAACCGGGCATCGTTTTGTAAATGGGGCGGCAGTGGGCGAACTGGCGGGCGTTGCTTGGAAAATCAAGGCATTGCTGCCCATCGAGTTCGTAGGCAACGCACACTTCAATTTCGTCTAACTCGTCTAAGACATCTAGCTTGGTAATCGCCAGACAGTCTAATCCGTTAATCCGCACTGCATAGCGTCCAATGACGGCATCAAACCAGCCACAGCGCCGCTGACGACCCGTGGTTGTCCCAAACTCTGCGCCGCGATCGCATAAAAGCTGCCCCACATCGCCAAGCTGCTCTGTTGGAAAGGGCCCTTCCCCAACACGGGTGGTATAGGCTTTGGCCACCCCAATGACGCGATCGATCATCGTTGGCCCAACCCCTGCACCCACACAAGCCCCACCCGCTACCGGATTAGAAGAGGTGACATAAGGATAGGTACCGTGATCTAGATCCAGCAGGGTGCCTTGCGCCCCTTCAAACAGGATGTTGCGACGATGCCGATAGGCGTCGTAAATTCGCAAAGAGCTATCAACCACATGCGGACGGAGCCGCTCAGCATATTCTAGATACTCTGCAATCACCTCTTCTGGATCAAGCGGCGATATATCGTAGAGTTTTTCTAAAATTGCGTTCTTATAGTTAATTGCCCACCGCAGCTGTTTTTTCATATGCTCCGGCTCCATCAAGTCAACGACTCGAATGCCGGTACGCTCAGATTTGTCAGCATAGGTAGGGCCAATGCCACGCTTGGTCGTGCCGATCTTATGATCGCCACGTCGCTCCTCTGACGCCTGATCAATCAAGCGATGGTAGGGCATGGTCACATGCGCTGTCTCGGAAATCAAAAGATTCCGAGATGAAATATTCAGCGCTTCTAGCTGATCCAGTTCCTGGATCAAAACTTTTGGATCAATTACCGTGCCTGATCCAATAATGCATTCTGTATTAGGGTACAAAATGCCAGAGGGAATCAGATGTAGCTTAAAGGTCTGATCTTGGACAACGACCGTGTGCCCAGCATTCACTCCGCCTTGATATCGAACCACCACATCGGCCGATCGACTCAGGAGATCAGTGATCTTTCCTTTCCCTTCATCGCCCCACTGGGCACCAATCACAACGACGTTAGCCAAGATACTTCCCAGCGCTAAAGTTCACACAAACTCTTATTATCTAGAAAAGTGAGCACAGGTGTCAACTCAAATTTAAGAAGAGAATTTTCTCTTCTCCTACCGCATTGCACCCATCGTGTTCTTCCACGCCAGCTCCTTACACAGAATTTCCAGGGCGCGCTGTTCGGCCCCTTCAAACAGATTGCTATCCGCCAACTCTCGCAGGACTTGCTGCGTCAACTGCGACGCAAAGCTGCCGCCAAATCGCAGCAGATGGCTATAGTAACAAAATTGAGGACTCTCCACTTCGTTGAGATGAAACCGATAGATCTCATCCTGCGTCATGCGGCAAACCGGAGTGTTAACCGGAACTACCACTCGTGGAATGCCATGAATGCCGTGGCTGAGCTGCCCCTGCTCTACCATTGATCCAATCAGCACGACCCCCAACAGCGTCCGGGTTTCCATGATTAAATCAGGCGCAAACATGGGGTCAGGATCGCTGGTCAAGCGAGGGCCATTGCTGAGAAACATGGGGTTAAACAGCTGGGAGTTGTAGACAATGCCGACGGCCCAGTGCCGATCGCCCTCATCTTCCAGTTTCACAAAGCAACCAAATCCATAATCTTCCGGCTGAGGTGGATTTCTAACTTCCATGCGATCGTCTAACTGCACAACATAATCGCAGTGAGAATTAGATTTGACTACTTTACCGAGTCGCATAGCGTTCTCCGGGATGGGGATTTAGATCAAGCGTGGGGAAAGGCGATGAGTTTCTAGATGATTTCCTATGAATTGTATAGGTTCTGCGTCTAGTGGTTCCACATTCTGATCGAAAATGGTGCATGGCACCCCTAGTGTGTGCCTGAGTTTATCTCCGTAGAAAAGGGGATGCGCCCCCTTGCAAAACCTCAATTTTCCCTTGAGGATGGGAACTTTAGAATGCAGAGCCTATAGTAATTTTCAACGGAGTCAAGTCCAGATGATTTTTTAAAAGCCTCGCTCTGTGAAGCCTTTAAAAAACCATCTGGCTAAAGCCGAGTCCACACTGCTCATCAACTTCAAGCTAGGACGCGTCAAGTTAGCCCAATTGCCATGATTGACAATTTTGAGTTTTCCCCTAATCCCCCTGCCTCCTCCGGTCGAGAACCTAATGACTCTGCCGATCCACCCGTGGCGATTAATCTGCCCTTAGATCTGGCAGAGGCGATCGCTCAGCGGATGCAGCAGACGGGGCAAACTCAAACTCAAGTGATTTTGGCAGCGTTGCGGTTAGCCTTTAGCCAGAAAGAGGTTGCTTCCCATTCTGCTGCTGCCCTGGAAGACATCAAACAGCGGTTGGCTGAGTTAGAGTCTTTAATTCCTAAAGTGACAGTACTGGAGGGAAAGTTGATAGCCTTCT
>DATNOY010000942.1:0-4242 GCA_036703495.1 Coleofasciculaceae cyanobacterium | reverse complement strand
CGGTTTGCCCATTTCTTGCAGGGCATATTCTACCGTTGTCTTGCTCTTACTACGGCAAAGGATGATGCCGATCGTGCGGTTGTCGCTAGGAGCACGGAGGATATCGTCTACGGCTGCAACGTAGAAGTTCATTTTTCCGCTGAACTCAGGCTGAAATTCACCCATCTTTAAATCGATGACAATGTAGCAGTGCAATTTGACGTGATAGAAGAGCAAATCGATCCTGTAATCCTTGCCATCAACTTCGAGCGAGTACTGGTTGCCCAGGAAAGCAAACCCCATCCCTAGTTCCAAAAGGAAATCGCGAATGTGAAAGACGAGCGCATTTTCTAGCTCTCGTTCCTGAGCATCTTTGCCTAACGTCAAGAAGTAGGGTAGGACGCTGGCGAGGTTGCTAGTTGCTCCTTTTCCATCGTCCCCCCTCCGAACCGGACGTGCGGCTTTCACCGCATCACGGCTCTCCAGTTACTCCTGCCATCTGATTGGCAAAGGTCTACCCGCATGGAGATCATCATGACACTTCCGGCAAAGCACCAGTGTTTTTCGCCGTCGTGATGCCATCAGATACTGCCAATCTGGCTTCTGCCCCCCTTGCTTCGGCTTTAGATCTGCTAGCTTGCGGACATGGTGAACTTCGATGTTCTCCTTGGAACCGCAAATTTCACAGGTTTCTGCCAACAGCCGTTGGAGCAATTCCGTCCTTCCCAAGGATTGCCTTGCTAGCGGTTTGTCCTCAATCGGCGCGTCTCGTTTGACAATCAAGGGAATGCCACCAAAACGCGCGACAAGTTCTGGCTTATCAACTCGCGGCACCCGGACTTCCAAACAAGCTCTGGGTCCTTGTGCTGTCACCACAGTGGTACGGTACTTACGTACCTGTTTTGCCACTGACGATTTGTGCTTGTGAGCCAACGTCTTCAGTAGAGACGTTCGCATAACCCATTGCAGTTGGTTGAGCCACGCAATGTTATCTGCAAGTTGATAATACTGGACGTAACCTCTGTATTCCGATTGGTATCGGCACACAATGCTGTAGTCCGACTCATGCGTACGTTCTTTGCGGTGGATAGGTTTTCCCCGCTTCAGGTAGAACTGGCTGCGCTCCTGCACAAACGATACGGGCATCCTCAACGCAATCCCGCCATTGACCGATCGCCGATTGGTGGTGATCTTGGTATCACAGCGAGTCACTGAGATGTCGTATCCCAGAAATCGAGCCTTTTGACGATTGGCATGAGTGATTAGGGTCTTTTCTGCTGACAACTCCAAACGAAGTTGTTCGCGCAGGAACGCTCGCAGTTGTTCCTTAATTTCCTCAGCCTCTCGTTTGGTTCCAGCAAAGCCGAGCAGAAAATCGTCTGCATACCTCACATAGTACAGTCGTCGATAGTTGGGGTCGTGCGGGTCATTGGCTGGGAGGCTTCGACGAAGCTTTTCCAGTTGTTTGGCTTCCGCCACTTTACCCGTTCTGCGACAATAGTACGCTCGGTTACTTAACCGGGTGTATGTCGGATTGGCTGCTCGCCGTTTTCCTTGGGTGTAAGTTGGAAGCAATGTCTGCTCAACGAATTGATCCAACCGGTTGAGATAGATATTGGCGAGGATAGGGCTGACAATCGACCCTTGAGGTGTTCCGCTCAGAGTCGGCTTGTGTCGCCAGTTCTCCAAATATCCAGTTTTAAGCAGGTTGTGAATCAACCGTAAGAAACGGTTATCGTGGATATCTTTTCGGAGAATGTCCAACAAAATATCAGTATCGATATTGTCAAAACATCCTTGAATATCACCCTCGATAAACCATTTCGTCCCATGCCACACATGCTTAATGGTCTCAAGCGCTGTGTGACACCCTCGTTGGAGGCGAAAACCATGAGAACTCTCGGCAAACTGCGGCTCGTAATAGGCTTCCAGTATGGAACGAATTACATCTTGGAGCAGTTTATCTGACCAACTTGGAATGCCAAGCGGTCTGGTTTTGCCGTTTTTCTTGGGAATCTGCACTCGCCGAACTGGAGTCCAGCGATAGCGCTCATCTCGAATCACTTCGATGATAGCGTTGATTTTCTCCAAAGACATCTTGTCTACGGTTTCCGCTGTTGCTCCTGGTGTTAAGGCTCCTCGATTTCGATAGAGCCGTCCGTAAGAGCGCAAATAAAGGGCTGGGTTATAAAGTTGTCGATAGACATCGTCCAGTGGTGAGCGATTTTGACCTCGCTGATGGATGATGCCCAGGACAGTTTCGGCTTGACGCATCTCGCGCACCTCCCTGTATTGAACATCGAGTAACCTGCCTCCCTTCGCCATGTAAACGGCTTTCCCGTTCGCAGACTACTATGAAGGCTCCGTTGCCAGAGTGGAGATCCACTCTCGGTTGAGGGCAGTAGCCCTTCCCCCTGTTAGGACTCGCGTCCCGTAGGCAATCCCATGCTTTCCTTGAATGACACGTCCTAGCAAAGCTTAGGTGCTCCGTTCATGACCTTGAATCAGCTCATTGCTGATCACTCTGATTAGCAGGAGTTCCAGATGCACTAGACTTCTACATCTGAACTAACCAGCGTCGTTATCAAATGCCCTTCCGACGAGACTACCTTTGGTCTAGTTGGTATTGGAGTTGAAGCAATTCAGCTTTCACCATACTTCGCAAGCTTTGCAGTGCATTAGTTTGGGCATTTCGTCTCTAATCACTGCTTTACCAATATGCTGCTTTCCCCTTTGCCTTTCGGCTCTAGGTAGATTGGTTAGCTTAGACACCTCCTCCCAAGTGTTCTCCTGGCTGAACCAGGGATGCCATTCAAAGTGCCATGGCGCACGTCTAGATGGTAGGGGTCTTTCAGCAAGCTCTGGACTAGATCGGATTCAGCCTTGGGCAAAACCCGTTGAAAATTAGTGATTGCACCACCCAATTGCTCTCGCAACCCTGTTTCAATTTGTAGCACCAGCACATCTCGACTCCAACCGTTTTCGATCGCCTGCTGAGCATACCAGAGCCGTTCATCAGGGTCTTTGAGTTTTTCAAGAAGGGCGATGTTATGCCGCCAGGGCAATTGTGCAACGCTACGTTGCACAATTGCTTCATCAGGATACGCCTCGGCAAAAGTTCGCATGTATTTGAGGTTTCGGGTAGAAAACCCTTTCATCTCTGGAAAAGCTTTAGCAAGGTCTTTGGCAATCTGCTCTATTACCTTAGTTCCCCAACCCTCTTGGTGCTGCTGCTCTAAAATAGACTGGCCAATTTGCCAGTAGAGCAAAATCAGTTCACGATTAATTGCGATCGATGCCCGAACTTGAGCTGAGCGAATTTGCTCTTTGAGGTCGCTGAGAAAGCGATCGTAGTTGAGGGGCATGGAGGAAGGCAGGAAATCAGTCACGATGAAATTTACAAATAAGATCCATTTTCCTTAATTCCCGTTGGTTAGAGCGTCAGCAATCAGGGCTTCCAGCACTCGTCTAGCGATATTATGGGCTTACTTCAAGTAGAAGTAGAAAAGCAAAAAAGTGAAAATTATTTCTGTGGTTGCCGGGAAAGGAGGAAGTTGTAAAACCACAACAACGATCGCCCTCGCAGCTATCCTCTCCAATCGTCGCAAAATTTTAGTTGTGGATGCAGATCCTTAAGGGTCTCTTGCCTGAGTTTCTGAACGAGCAGAGGCAGAATTTGATGTGGCTCAAGAAACAGATCCGAAGACGCTGGGAAAGCTTCGTAATCTGTCAGATTATCAAGCGCTGATCTGCGATACTTCACCTGGACTAAGCGGGCAAAGTCTAGCGCTAATTGTCAAACTCTCTGATTATGTGATTTTGCCATCTCCAATCTCACCGCTGGATGTTAGGGAGCTGACCCGAACTATTCATCAAATCGTTTTGCCGGTTGGCAATCCTTATAGGGTGCTCTTATCGCGTGTGGATGCCAGACGTATCAATAAGGCTCAAGACATTCAAGCGGAACTGACAAGTAAAGGGTGAAGTGAACGAGACTGGGTCAACCTAAGCAGGTGGGGCGACCTACCTGCTTAGGTTGACCAAATCCGTTTGCCAAGAGATTGATGAATCTGTCCTGTTCCTCACGCTCTTATTGACCCGCTGCAAAGATTTGATCAGCCGTCAGCGTCAGATGGGATCGCCCGCTGGCTTAACTACGCATTCTTTGGGAATGAAATAAGGCAGTTTGGCTTGTCGGATCTCAAAACTCAACTCACTGATCAGGAAACCTGCCACCTGAGAATGTTTGCCGGTCGGTTTGGG
>DATNOY010000941.1:0-2646 GCA_036703495.1 Coleofasciculaceae cyanobacterium | reverse complement strand
CACCAGACCCGACAGCAACAGCTCTGCCTGTTCCCGACTATCATCCAGATCCAGGGTGCCCCCCTGCAAAAGCTGTTGATAAAGAGACAACATCCGCCCGCTTTGCTGCTGATTGCGCTCAATGCGATCGCGAATCGTCCGCAGGTGCTCCGGGTTGTCCTGCATTTCCCAATTTTCGAGGATGCAGGTTTGCACAACAGACGCTACGAGTTCAGTCGGGTTTAGAGAGATTGCTCCGGCTGGATTTTGCTTGCCTGCTCTCTGGACAATTAACTGGCAAAGTTTTTGGGTGAGAAAGGGTTGCCCCTGCGTCCAGTTGAGGATGGCTTGCAGGGTCATCTGCGGTTGCTCAACAAAACCCGTCAGCCCGATGCCTAATGGATGAGCTTCGGCTAACTGGAATCCAGCTAGAGCAATGGCTCGTCCAATGTTGAAGGGGGTGCGGTTCAGATCTTGAATCAGGGAGGAGGGCGTTGTCACCCCAAAGAGGGCAAAGGTCAGGCGGTTATAGGCAGGATTGAGAACGCGTTGGTTAAAGCAGAACCGGATCAGCGCAAAAAAGTCATCTACGGAAAAACTTAAGCTGAAAATGCTGTCAATTTCATCAATGAAGATAAACAGATGTTCCTGCGGAAATTGAACCAGCAGAATATCCTCTAAAAAGTGACTCAGCCGTTGTACGGGAGAGAACTCTGTCTGCGATCGCCACCAGGCTGGCAGATCCATAGACAGATTTAGGCTGCGGCATAGTTCTGATACAATCCCTCGATACCATTGCTCAGGCTGCACAGACTCACTGCCTAATCGGGTCATGTCTAGAAACACACAATAGTGACCCAGTTGCCGGAGTTGGTGAATTGTCCGAAATAACATGGACGACTTGCCCATTTGGCGGGCATTTAAGACATAGCAAAACTCCCCGCTACGCAGCGCCTCCAACAGTTGTATATCTGCCTGACGAACCACATAAGTGGGCGCGTTAATATCCAGGCTTCCCCCAGACTGGTAGCGGTAAGTTGGCCGAGAACGGGTCATGTAGCGGTGCGATGGTATTGGCTTAACCGAGCAAAATAGGTTTGGAAATATTGCTGATATAAGTTGCAGCGTATCGATGCCCCTGTGCCAGTCAAGCGCACCAGTCCCATCCCTTCTAACTGATAGGCAATCACCAGGGGGAGGGGCGTTTCTCCTGCTCCTAACACCTGTTGAAATGCCGACTGTAAGACCGGATCTGCTTCCAGTTTTTCCAGACATCTGCACAGGTGATTATGGTAAATGCTGAGGGAAGTCGGGGCTTGATCGAGTAACTGCGCCAGTCCTACATTCCCTCGCCACAGGTGATAGAGCGCCAATTGGATCAGGTAAGGATGCCCGCCAACTAACGCCATCAGTGCCTGGACCCCACTCAGCGATCGGATTTCTGCCTGACCAGTCCAGGGATATTGTTCTACCAGTCGCTGTACCTGCTCTGGGCTCAGCTCAGGAAGCTCAATCGGCAATCCTACATTGAAAGGGGATTGATGCAGTTTTAGGAACCCGTAACTCTCTGTGGCATAGACCAACACCAGGCGCAATTTCTGGAATAGTTCGTTGTAGCGGGCTTCCTCATGCCACGATCGCAGAAGAGGCAGAAATTCTTGGAAGATGATGGGATGCTCCAGCAACAGGTTAACTTCATTCAGGGATAGCACCACAGGTCCCGAAATCTGTTGCAGAATATAGCGCTGTAGGTAAAGCGTACAGTTAACCTTACTGCCTACCTGTTCATCCCAAGCTTCGTCAGGTGGCGGCTGGAGCTGGAGCTGATAACTTAAGAGAGAGCACAACCAACGGAGAAACCGCTCCAGGCTAGAAAAGACCGCTTCATCTGCTTGCTGAAAATCAATACGAGCAAGGGTATAGCCTTGCATCTCAGCGTCGTGCAAGACGCGCAACAAGAATGAGCTTTTCCCCATACGTTGCGGTGCCCGAATCCTGAGGAGACTCCCAGGATGCTGAATTTCCTGGAGTGCCAGAGCTTGAATTTCCGAGTGGGGGATGTAAAAACGAGACTCCAGCGGCAGGGGCATCCCTGGAAACTCCGGCACATCCAAAGGATTTAGAATAGGACTCCCAGCCGATGCCATATTGGGTTCAACCACGGGATCATTGCCCTCATCCCGACCAAAGGGAGTGTAATCGTACAAATCCAGGTCAAGATCTAAAGCGCGGAAAACCATTTGCAACGATCGCTCATCCACACCTGTTTGCCGCTGAAGAATTTTTCTGACTGTGGTTGGGTGTAACCCCTGTGGATCAACGAGTTGAGAGCATCTTGAAATACTGCTATGGGTATGCCGGCGTCCAGTACAAACTTCCAATTCATCAATCTTAGTTTGTAATTTTTGCCATCCTACCGGGTTTAATACAAAACCACGATGCCGCTTAGAAGATATGGCATTCATATTATTATCAAAGTTTTTAAACGATCACAAAGTTCTTTAAACGATCACACTGGGAATCAGCGATACAGGCGTACTGGAGTCGCAGTGCCCTAGTACTTAAGTCCTGAGGAGTGATTTAAAGAACATTGTTCATAATGCCTCCAGGATAGCGGTAGCAATTCCCAGAAAAGGAATAATTTTTATTACAGCAGATCTAATTTTT
>DATNOY010000940.1:0-8965 GCA_036703495.1 Coleofasciculaceae cyanobacterium | reverse complement strand
GGAAATTGACCAGATTGATCCTCAAGCGGCTGTCATTTATCCGATGATTCTGCCTAACCAGATGGCAGTGATTGTGGCATTGCCGAATCAACCGCTGCGCTATCATCAAACGCCGCTGGCTCAACCCGAGGTAGAGCAGATTCTCACCGAGATGCGCCAATCGCTCAGACCTACAGCCTTTGTGGAAGACTGGCTACCCGTTGTCCAACGGGTCTATGATCTGCTCCTGCGTCCTGTGGAGACTGAACTTGCGGACAGTGGCGTCAAAACCCTTGTGTTTGTGCCCGATGGCTTGCTCCGCAGCTTACCCATGGCTGCTCTTCACGATGGTCAGCACTACCTGATTGAAAAATATAGTGTGGTGTTCACCCCTGGTTTACAGTTGCTGCAACCTCAATCGCTCGAACGTCTGCGGCTGCAAGTGCTGCTGGCAGGATTAAGTCAAGCCCGTGAGGGCTTTTCAGCATTGCCCAATGTTGCGGTGGAAATTGATCAAATTGAATCAGAAATTCCGGCTCAGGTGCTGCTAGATCAGTCCTTTACCCGGCGCTCGTTTCAAGACCGGATCGATTCTGCTCCTTTATCTATTGTGCATCTGGCAACGCATGGTCAGTTTAGCTCGAATGCGGAGGATACCTTCATCTTGACGTGGGATGGACGGATCAACGTCAACCAGTTGGATCAACTGCTCCGCGCTAGAGAGGGCAATCTCAGCCCGATCGAATTGCTGGTGCTGAGCGCTTGCCAAACTGCGACGGGCGATCGGCGGGCGGCTCTGGGCATGGCAGGCGTTGCAGTCCGATCGGGGGCACGCAGTACCCTTGCCTCGCTGTGGTCGGTTAGCGATCGCTCCACTGCCGCTCTGATGATTGAGTTTTATCGGGAGTTAGGTCAACCTGGAATTTCAAGAGCCGAAGCTTTGCGTCATGCTCAGGTCGCGTTGTTGCACCAAGACGACTATGCGTCTCCTTACTACTGGGCACCCTTTGTTCTTCTAGGAAATTGGCTATAAAAACATGATGAATTGCATCCCATCTCGGTGGTTGAGCCTCCCCCTTGGCATTGCCCTCAGTTTAGAACTGGCGATGCTTTGCAGTGCAGTGGCGATCGCCCCTAGCGCAGCCGCAGCGGTTCAGTCGGCAGAGCGCAAGCAAAGCAATCCTCCCCCGCCGCCGACCAATCCCGGTAGCTCCGCCGCAGGCGGCCGGCGGGATCCTGCCGCCTGCCCTCAAGATGCGGTGGCCCCAACCCCCAGCCCTTTACTGACTGCCCTGAGTCCAACGACCCAAGCAGGCTTAACCTTGGCAGAGCGCCCAACATTTCTTGTGTACGTGCCTAAAACCAGTGCTGAGAATGCAGAATTTAGTCTACGGACGCGATCGGGACAGGGGGTGTATCGAACTACGATTGCCTTAACCAATGCTCCCGGTATTATCAGCATCACTCTTCCAGCCCAGGCGACGCCTTTAGAGATGGGCAAAGACTATACGTGGATGTTTGCCGTAATTTGTAACACAGCCGATCGCCTTGAAGATCGATTTGTCATGGGCACGGTTCAACGCATCCAGCTTGATCCGACTCGCTTACACCAAATTGAGCAGACCCCCGCCAGACAGCGGATTGAACTGTATCAGCAAGCGGGGGTCTGGTATGATGCCCTGGCCCTCCTGTTGCAGCTAAAGCGTAGCCAACCCGATGACCTCACTCTCAACACAGCTTGGCATGAACTTCTACAATCGGGTGGAATAGATACCCTGATCAGTAAGCTCAAATGATGTTTCAGCAGAGAGCAGGTACGTTTTTGTTGAGATAGATCAAAATCACCCGTGTTGAGCGATCGCCCCTATCCTATGTGGACAACCCTAAAACAGCAACTTTGGCGATGGCGTGGAGTCCTGATCACCGTTCCCAGCATTGCCGGAGGATTGCTGATTTTACGATTTGCAGGAGCACTCCAGTTCATGGAGCTAGTGGCGCTCGACCAGATGTTCCGCCTGCGTCCCCCTGAACCGACAGATCCTCGGATCGTCCTGGTTACGATTGATGAGTCCGATATCAAGCAGCTCGGGCAGTGGCCAATGTCTGATGCGATGCTCGCTCGCGTCATCTCATTACTCAAACAACAGCAGCCTAAAGCGATCGGTCTGGATATCTTTCGGGATCTGCCTGTAGAACCGGGTCATCCAGAATTGGTCAACGTTTTCGCCTCTACACCCAATTTAATTGGGGTCGAGAAGGTAATTAAAACGGCTCAGGGTGAAGTGATTCAAGCTCCTTCTCTCTTAAAGCAGCGTGATCAAGTCAGCGCTAGCGATCTCTTGTTAGACCCAGACAACAGGATTCGTCGCAGTCTGCTGTATTTGCGGACTCCAGACAATCGATCGATCTTTACGCTAGGGGCGCGATTAGCCTTCTTGTATCTTCACGACCAAGGGATCAGTCGCCAACCGCTTAACCCTGAGCAGACGCAGTTTCGCTTAGGTCGAGCTACATTCACTGCCTTGCAGCCCAATGATGGCGGTTACGTTGGCATTGATGCAGGTGGGTATCAAATCCTGTCAAACTTCCCCAAATTCCCCAAAGGGTTCCGCACCATTTCGCTAACGGAGGTATTGCAGGGGCGGATGCCTGCTGATTTAGTGCGCGATCGGATCGTCTTTGTGGGAGTAACGGCCGAAAGCATCGAAGATAGCTTTTTCACATCCTACACCACCAACTCAATTGCCGCCCCTGCGGGCGTTGAAGTTCATGCTCTTTTGACCAGCCAATTGCTGAGTGCGGCCCTGGATGGCTATCCTCTCCTGAACGTTTGGTCAGACCCGATTGAAGCCTTATGGATCATTGCTTGGTCAATCATCGGAGCGGTCATGGGTTGGACATCCCTGTCTCCTCGACGAACAGCGTTTAAAGTGCTTTTGGGGGGGATGGTACTCTGGGGCGGTGCATACCTCCTATTTTTGGCAGGCTGGTGGCTGATTATCATTCCACCTCTGCTTGCCCTAGTGGGATCTGCCATCATGAGCAACGGCTATCTGCTGTGGGACAATCTCAAGGAGTATGCCCGCACCTTAGAACAAAAGGTGGAAGAGCGTACTTTGAAACTACAGCAAGAAATTGTTGAACGCAAACAGGTGGAAGAGACGCTGAGTCAACAGAAACAGCTCTTACAGGCAGTTGTTGACCATATTCCTGTGATGATTACGCTTTACAATGCAGAAGGGCGCGTTGAGTTTGGAAATCATCAACTCGAACAAATCTTGGGATGGTCAACTCAAGAGCTGCACCATATTGATCTGATTGCTGAATGTTGTTCTGATTTAGAACAGCGGCAGCAGATTTTAGACCATATGTTAGCCGCCAAGGGCACATGGTTGGATCTAAAAATACGCACGAAAGATAATCGCTTTGTCAACATCTCTTGGACAAATGTGCAGCTGACGGATTGCTTATACGTTGGGATTGGTCAGGATATTGGCGATCGCAAACGAGCTGAAGCTGCTTCGATCCTAGAGGAGCGCAACCGTATGGCCCGAGAAATCCACGATACGCTAGCCCAAGCCTTTACAGGTATTTTGCTGCATGTGGGAGCAGCAACAGAGCTGCTCACCAAAAAACCAGCAACAGTAAAATCTCATCTGGAAACTGTGGATGAATTAGCGCGTTCAGGACTGGCTGAAGCCCGGCGATCGGTGACGGCTCTGCGCCCAAAACTGCTAGAAGAGGGTGATTTACCCAGTGCCCTCAAACATTTGACCACGCAAATGGAAGTGTCCAGCCAGACTTATCTCACCTGTGAAATTATGGGTGTAGCCTATGCTTTAGCTCCCCATGTGGAGAATCATCTCTTGCGCATTGGACAGGAAGCTTTAACCAATGCCGTCAAATATGCCCACGCAACCGCTATTCAGGTGTCCTTAGTGTATGAGGAGACGCAGTGCCTTCTCCGGGTGAAGGATGATGGACAGGGCTTTGACGTGGGTCAGATCGCTCCAAGTCAGGGCTTCGGTTTATTGGGCATGAGTGAACGGGCTGAACATATTGGCAGTGAGTTAATTATTCATAGTCATCCGGGTCAGGGGACAGAGGTCATTGTGATCGTAAATCGGGAGTAATTCATCATGAGTTCAGCCATTCGTGTTCTGATTGTGGATGATCATGCCATCGTTCAGCAAGGGTTAGCAGCCATCATTGATGAAGAAGCTGATATGACGGTGATCGGTCATGCCAAGGACGGTATTGAGGCGATCGAGTTTTTTCGTCAAACGCCACCGGACGTTACCTTGATGGACTTACGGATGCCTCGCATGGGGGGAGTTGAAGCCATTACAGCGATTTGCGCTGAATTTACTACAGCCCGCATCATTGTAGTGACAACATATGACGGCGATGAAGATATTTATCGGGGGTTACGGGCAGGTTCAAAGGGTTATTTGCTCAAAGATTGCAAACCCAGCGAGCTGCGAACTGCGATCCGCGCGGTTTACAAAGGACAGCAGTATATTCCCCCTCACGTGGGTGCTAAGTTAGCGCAGCGAATGACCAATCCAGAATTAACCGATCGCGAATTAGAGGTGCTTCAGTTGGTGGCACAGGGGATGAGCAATCTGGAAATCAGTGCTGCCTTAAATATCACTGAAAGCACGGTCAAATCCAATATCAACCGCATTTTAAGCAAATTGGGAGCTAAAGACCGCACACAAGCGACCATCATTGCCTTAAAACGGGGGATTGCTAACCTGTAGACAGGTTATTTTGCGTGATACCTCCCCTCAAGTTGAGTATGAACCTGAACTTAAGTTTGAGATGCCCTCAATACTCCAGATGAATGGACGACTGATCGTTTTGTTGCCTCAACTATAGCCTCTGAATGGACGACAGATTGGAGTGAGTCTTCTAAATTAAGGACATACAAACAAGTGTAGAGTTTGAGGAAAAGAGATTTTATAGTGCTGCTTGTATCGTTCTAGTCTATGGAGTGACGGTGGGGTGCAGGGGTAGAACCCCTGTCTGGGGCTAGCCCCAGCCCCTCAGCTCTGAGTACCAGACGACAGCTATACAATGAACGCTCTTTTCTTCAGAGGTTTAGAATGAGTCACGATATTTCTGCTGAAGCAGCGGGCGATCGCAACCCGTTAGCTGTACCACCCTCTGAGCGAGACTATCGACAAGGAGTACTCGATGCCAGAGTTGTGCTAGTTGAGTATGGAGATTATCAATGCCCTCAATGTGGAGAACTGTATGCCTTAATCAAGACCCTGCAGGGACAGCTTGATGCAACATTTCCTGAGGAAAACTATCTATGCGTTGTGTTTCGACAGTTCCCTCAGCCTCAAATCCATCCTCAAGCTCAAAAGGCGGCATCGGCGGCACTTGCAGCAGGGGCACAGGGGCAATTTTGGCAAATGCATGACATGCTGTTTATTCATCAGCAAGAGTTGGGAAACGGCTATCTAGTAGAGTATGCCAATCATCTAGGACTGAATATTCCCCAATTTTTGCAAGATATCACTAAACAAGTGTATGTCAATCGTATTAATGAAGATATCGAGAGTGGATTACGCAGTGGAGTAGAAGCTGCTCCGGCACTGTTTATCAATGGAAGCCGATATAGCAATCACTGGAACATAGAGCAGTTGATGGCAGCAATTGCTACTGTAAGTTCTTGAATTTTTAATTCCTAACTCCAACCCATATGTCGCTGAAGGTAGTTCTATGACATCCGTTGCATCCCTCGCCAAAGATAATTTTGAGCATCCAAAAATTCCCAGCCGGATTGATCTGTTTAGTAACTCTCCTGTTAATCGTGCGCTGGCACATGCGGCCCAGGAGATTGCAGGATTGCTTCAACAATCCCATCCCTTTCAAGCGGACAACAGCAAACACCTTGAGACGATTGCGATTCGAGCGATTGAGCCAGAATATAGACAGGCCATAACGCTTGAACCTTTGACGTCTCGAGAACTAGAAATATTACAACTGATTGTTGATGGACATAGCAATGTCGCGATCGCCAAGAATTTATATATTTCTATAGGCACCGTGAAGACCCATGTTCGCAATATTTTTAAGAAGCTCTGTGTGAATGATCGCACGCAAGCGGCGATTCGAGCCCTCCGTTCGGGTCTTGTCTGCTAACAGAACGATGACAGACTTGAGAGGGATGGCAGACCGCAATCATCTAGACTCCTGCTGCTCAGGTCAATCTTATATGAATGGACTTGCTCAGAGAAGGGAATGCATCAGCAGCTTTGGGTTGATCTGGTTGCGTTATTCCCAGTCTTACGCATTTTATCGACTCCAGGAATCTAATTATGCCGACTCAACATACCAACAAAATGACTCAGGTTGATGGTAGTCAGCCTTTACTGCATCAGCAGGGACATGAAATTCAGCCATATGGCACTCTAATCCATCTGCCGATCGGACTCAACTCTAGTGCCCGCAGCGAAAGCTGTGCTTTAGTGAATCAAATTTAGTCATTCACTCAACGGAATAGTCATGTACCAAATTTTATCCTCTAGCCATGACCGATTGCATCCTGCTGTTTCTCATAAACGGAATCGCAATCGAGGCGTATTTTTGTCTAAGCAAGGATGGCAGAAATTGATTCAGGCGGGTGTGCTTTACGATCAATGGGGAAATCGCTACACCTATGAAAGATTGAGTGAGCGATCGCTCCTCAATGAGCGCACCATCAGCCGCATTCTTAGCTGCGAAGTCAGAGTAGACAAGCGCACCCTGAAAACTTTCTTTGCAGCGTTTAGCTTATGTCTGGATGGCAATGATTATACAACTTCTGAAGATTATTCAGCCGGTCAACCCCTCACCTGCCTGCCGCTCTATCTCAACTCAACCGTTCATCCGCTTGAGACAGATTTGTCCTACCCAGAACTGATTGAGTTATATCAACGGTTGGTGCAGGATTTGAGACACCTTTCTCATTTACTCCAGCTAGGCGAGGTGAAGGGAAATGTTCCGTTGCAGGCAACAGAATTCAATTAGCCAGAGTAAGTTGGTTTTCAATAAATTATGAATGGTGTCATGGATAATCCAATAGATTTTCCCAGAAACCTCAGAGATCCAAGAGCGGTAGTAGGCAATCGTTCCCCTTAACAATGGCGATCGCGAACTGCTTATGCAGATATCGCTGGAACGAATGCCAGCATGATCATCAGCATGATCAACTATCTTGAGCTTAATGTCAAAACTTTTTCAGGAGAAACTATGTCTACGAAACGCAGTAGTGAAGAACTAAATCCAGAGCAGCTTTCCCAAATTTCGGGTGGAGAAGATGGAGGGTTCAGCCGTCAAAATCCCGGACTGGGACCGACAGAAGGTATTTTCCATGAGAGTAGCGATACTTCTAGTGAACTGCTCAATAACGATCAGCTGTCACAGGTTTCGGGTGGAGAAGATGGAGGATTCAGCCGTCAAAATCCCGGGCTGGGGCCGACAGAAGGCATTTTCCATGAGAGTGGTGATACTTCTAGTGAACTGCTCAATGACGATCAGCTGTCACAAGTTTCGGGTGGAGAAGATGGGGGGTTCAGCCGTGAAAATCCAGGGCTGGGACCAACAGAGGGTTTCATTAAGTGACGTGTGTTTAATCTTGGCTTGAACCCGCAGTGACTCCAGCTTCGCCCCTGCACAGTCATGGCGGAACTTGGATGCTCAGGATCAAGGATTAAATTGATCTCACAAGGGGGGTGCAAGGGCTTTGCTCCTGTTTAGCACGTGACTTTGGCATCAGCCCCCAAGCCCCCATTCATGTGGTGATGGACTGCTTCTCCCATCACTCGATGACAAAGTGGTATGGCGATCGCCGGCACAGGGTGCGGTTAATGGCAGCTATTCTGACTGCAAGTCATTCAGTCTCCTGGTTTTCAATTCTAACGAATATCTCACTGAGGATAGTGCTATGGTACCCCCTCCCTTATTGATCAAAAATGAGCTTGAATGCTTCAACGCTTCAACTCAGATTGATTCTTTTGGTACTGCTTCTGTCAGTCAGGCATTCGCGGCTGTTGCACAAGAGGTTTTTGACTTGCTGAAGCAGTCTGATCCTTTCCCAACCAACTGCACTAATCGCACTGGGATGATCATGATCCGGGCGATCGAGCCAAAGTACCGGCAAGTCATTGCGATCGAGCCTTTGACCGTTCGGGAGTTAGAAGTGCTGCGGCTGATTGTAGATGGATATAGTAATTCCATGATCGCTGGAAAACTTCACATTACGCTGGGAACCGTGAAGACCCATGTCCGCAACGTACTTAGGAAACTTTGTGTAGAAGATCGCACTCAGGCAGCGATTCGAGCGCTGCGCTCCGGGCTTGTTCACTAACTAGATCCGTTCAGCAAGAATTGAAAGGTTGTAACAGTAGTGATTTTTACATGAAAGAAAGTGCAAAGATTTTCGCTGTTGCTACTGGTATTCAGTGTTTTGATGAGTGTATGGATGCGCCCAGAAGTAGCCAGTTCAGAGGAATTATCCCAAAGTTCTAACTCTAAACATTGGGACACTGGTTTTTGATCAAAAAAGTAGTCTCTTGGCATGAGTAAGGGACACAAAAAACTGATTTATGAAACTACTTTTTTGGCAACCACATGTGCTAATGCACTGGACTCATGCAAGGAGAGGCGAATTACGGTCTCCCGATCGACCCAGATAACAGCTCACTGTATCAGCGTGATCAAAACAAATCGCTCCTATCCATTCCGAGGTACAAGACATGATTAAGATTCGACCCGCTCAAGACCGTGGTACTGCTAATTTGGGTTGGCTGGATAGCCGGCACACCTTTTCCTTTGGCAACTACTACGATCCTAATCACATGGGTTTTGCTGATCTGCGGGTGATCAATGAAGACAAAGTCACCCCCGGTCAAGGCTTTGGCACTCACGGACACCACGACATGGAGATTATTTCCTACGTCCTGAAAGGTGCCTTGGAACACAAAGATAGCAT
>DATNOY010000939.1:0-8957 GCA_036703495.1 Coleofasciculaceae cyanobacterium | reverse complement strand
CTCCGTAAGTTTACGAGCCTTTGGGCAGTGATTCCACCTTAGCTAATTGTCCAGTTTTCGGGGTACATCATACTCCAACCTTCCGCGCCCCTAGCGCAAGCAATTTTTGCCCTACTTCTAGCGCAGTTTGAACTTAACGCTGCATCTTGGACAGTCATCCCCGTAGGCTATCGATTCTGGTGCGATCGCCATCCAGAGCGGACTAGCCGAATTTCTTGATAATCAAAGCTATCGCCCAGATGATCGCGAATGGCGCGTAGGGAATCATCTCCCACCGCTTCAATCGCCGCCTGAATTGGCACTTGCCGATCGGGCGGCACTAAATCATCTAAATTGACGGGCTGTCCCATTTCCATCAGCAACGCCAGGTGATCGTAGACCGTGGTCAACCGGATCTCACGTTTTTCGGCAATCTCGCTTGGCGTTAGTCCGTCCTGGTATAGCTCTAGCGTATGTAGATAGGTATTAGACAGCAGCGGTTTGGGGGCAGGTTCTAGGGCTTCTCGCAACTCTGGCTGATGGCGCAGTGAAATGCCCTGCTGTTCGCAGAACGCCCGAATTTCTGCCACAAAGCGATCGCCATATTGTTTGAGCTTGTGGCTACCTACCCCAGAAATTTCCGAGAACTCGTCAATGGTTTGCGGCTGCATTTGGGACATCAGCCGCAGGCTGGAGTCGGCAAAGATCACATAGGGTGGTACGCCATGCTGGTCGGCCAGGCGTTTCCGTAGCGATCGCAGTTGGTCAAACAGCAGTTCGGCATTGGCTTTGGCTTGCGACGTGACTTCGGGCTTAGTCGTCGGCTGGTTGGGCAAGGCAATCATTACCGAGCGCTGCTTCCGCATGACTTCCCAGCTCAGAGCATTGAGCTTAAGGACGGCATAGCCATCGGTGGTTTCTTCCACCAAACCTTGGTGCAGCAGCGATCGCCCCAACGCCCGCCATTCTTCCAGGCTGTGATCTTTGCCAATGCCGTAGGTCGAGAGTTGATCATGGCGGTTGCCCAAAATGCGCTTGTCTTTGGAGCCACGCAGCACATCGATGATGTACTTCATGCCAAACCGTTCCTGGCAGCGGGCTACGCAAGAAAGGAATTTCTGGGCTTCAATTGACCAATCCACCACTGGCTTAGGGCGCAAGCAGTTGTCACAGTTGTCGCAGTTGCCGGGAAAGCGTTCGCCAAAGTAGCTGAGTTGGATCGTGCGGCGGCAGTCGGAGCCTTCGGCATAGTCAATCACCTGGCGTAACTGCTGCCGAGCAATTTGCTGCTCCTCTTCCAAGGCTTCTCCCGTAGTGGGATCAATTTTTTGGGCAATCAAATACTCAATAGTTTTAATGTCGCCCAGCCCAAAGTAGAGAATGCACTGGGCGGCTTCGCCATCCCGCCCGGCCCGCCCCGATTCTTGATAGTAGCTCTCTAGATTGCGCGGCAGATCATAATGAACCACTAGCCGCACGTCCGGCTTGTTAATACCCATGCCAAAGGCAATAGTGGCCACCATTACCCGCACATCATCACGGATAAACCGCGTTTGGTTGGTAGCGCGATCGCGATCGCCCATGCCCGCATGATAAGCCAGGGCCTCAACGCCATCTTGCTGAAGCCGGGCGGTAATTTCATCTACTTTCTTGCGGCTGAGGCAGTAGATGATGGCGGCCCCTGGCGTTTTGCGGATAAGCTGCAACAGCTCTTTATAAGACTGGCTTTGCTTAGGACGAACTTCGTAATAGAGATTCTGGCGATTGAAGCTGGCGACATGAATATCGGGCTGCCGCAAGCCCAACTGCTGAATGATGTCTTGCCGAACCCGCTCAGTGGCAGTGGCCGTCAAACCCAGCACAGGCACATTGGGAAACCGCGATCGCACCTCGCGAATTTTGCGATACTCTGGCCGAAAATCGTGCCCCCATTCCGAAACGCAATGGGCTTCATCAATTGCCAAAGCCGCAATGCCAATCTCGGCATGCACCCGCTCCAGGAATAGCAAAAACTGCTCGGTTAGCAAGCGTTCGGGTGCCACATACAGCAGCTTAATGTATCCCAAAAAGATTTGCGAGATGCGATCGCGGGTCTCCGAGGGACTGACGGTACTGTTCAAAAAGGTGGCCCCAATACCGTTATCTTGCAGGGCCTGCACCTGATCTTGCATCAAGGCAATCAGGGGCGAAACCACGATCGTCAATCCATCTTTGAGCAACGCAGGCAACTGAAAACACAGCGACTTGCCGCCCCCCGTAGGCATAATGACTAACAAATCACGATTCTCTAGCGCCGCTTCAACGATCGACTGCTGTTCCAAACGGAATGAGTCGTAGCCGAAGTAGTGTTTGAGGGCTTGTTCTAGAGACTCGAAGGTGGACGGCAATAAATTAACGGTCATAAACGGCTTTTATGTTGCACCTTGATAAATCTAGAGTGCCGAAAAATTTTACATTATTCTCTATGGTAAAGGTAGTACAGGCGATCGGAGATCGCAGCTTTGTAGAGTTTTTTGCGATCGCTCCTCTTTGTCAATCCCTGATTAAGAATCGCGAATTTAATTCAATGGGGGTGGGGGCTTTGCTAGGGCCACGCTGGGCGAACGCCCCCAGCAAGGGCACTGCCCCTGCACCCCAGTCCTAAATTTGATTGAATTCCCGATCCTAAGGATTACGAGTTTAAAAATTCCGGAAGCTAATGGGTTTCCGTTCCTAAGAATTGCCCTTAGAATCGCCAGGTTTCACCGGCGTCACCAGCACCTTATCCACCCGGTTGCGGTTCATCGAGATCACCTTAAAGTTGAGATGATGCCACTCAAACGACTCGGAAGCTGCCGGCACCCGCCCTAGATGAGTCAGCACCAGCCCGCCGATGGTTTGATACAGCGACTCCTCCTCCTCAGGCAATTCCCGAATGCCAAAAATATCCTGAAATTCTTCGATCGGCAGCAAACCATCGAGCAACCAGGAACCATCTTCGCTAGGGACGGCTTGAGGTTCGGCAGGTTCATCTCCAGTACGAATATCACCGACGATCGCCTCCAAAATATCGTTTAGCGTCACCAGTCCCTGCATGGCCCCATATTCATCCACAACAGCCGCCACATGCCGACCCGACTGCTTAAACACCTCCAAGCCATTAAACGCCGTCATCACCTCGGGCACATAAAGCGGTGGGTCTAGTAAATTGACCAATTTCGCTAACGTCAGCGGTGCATCTTTGATGCTGGCCGCCAGCACTTCTTTGGCGGTGACAAATCCCAACAGATCGTCCACCGTACCCTGACAGACAGGGAAATGTGAGTAAACGCTGGTCATGATGGTGTCTTGAAGCTGGGGAATAGAGTCTTCAATATCGAGCCAGGTAACATCAATACGGGGGGTCATCAGGGCGTTGATGCGCTGATTGCCCAACCGAAACACCCGCTCCACCACATCTTCTTCGGCTTCTCCTAGTAATCCTGCCTGACGGCTCGCTGAAACCAGTAGCCGGATTTCATCCGGAGAATGAACCAACTCTTCCCCGCTACCGGACTGTAAGCCCAGCAGGGAGAGCACCAGGTTGCCCAAGTTGTTGAGGACATGCACGGCGGGGCGAAAGATGGATAGGTAAAAATCAAGCGGTTTGATGATCCACAAAGATGTGATTTCAGGACGCTGCAACGCCAAACTTTTGGGGGCCAGTTCTCCCAAAACAATGTGGAGGGCTGTGATAATCGTGAAGGCAATAACAATCGAGAGGGTATGCGCCCCTACCGTGGCAATATTTTCGGGCAGCACTCGCTCTAGGGTCGGTTCAATCAGGTGAGCGATCGCGGGTTCCCCTAACCAACCCAACCCTAGCGAAGACATCGTCACCCCTAGCTGGGTAGCAGCCAAATAAGAATCCAAGTGGGTGACGGCCCTGCGTAAATCAATCGCTAAAGGACGACCTTCTGCCACCAATTGATCGACTCGGCTGCGCCGGACTGCCACCAAGGCAAACTCAGCTGCCACAAAGAAACCATTGGCGAGGACAAGCAGGAAAACGGCGATCAGTTCCACCGTAATAATGTAACCCGAGGAGTTGTTCATAGGGGCAGGGCAAGGTTCTGAGCTAAAAAAGCTGGGAAAATGGCGATCGGGCAGGGCTTGGCACTTTGATTCAATGCAGGTATCCCCGTTCAAAGCGGGCGGCTAAAGCAGCGGCTTGGCTTGCAGGCAAGCGTCCAGGTCAAGCTGGGACAGGCGCTCATAGGCGCGATCAATCGCTCGCTGTCCGCGCAAAAAACCCGTATTGGCTCCTGGGCAAATGAAGCTGAGCGTATCGGGGGAGAAGCGATCGCGTAACTTTTGCACCTGAGCAATTTGCCTGCGCCAATGAAATGTTTTGGCAATACGGAGCGGCAATGGCTCACCTTGGGCATTGGGTAACAGATGCCGGCCGGTAAAGAGCACGCCACCCTGTCCGGCATAGTATAGGCAGGCAGAACCGGGAGAATGTCCGGGTGTCCAGATGGCTTGACTGGTTGGACTCAGCTCAAACTCCTGTTGAAAAGTCGTCACCGGCACGCCAGGCAAGAGATAAGCTTCTTGTTCTTGAATCAGCACCTGACAATCCAGGATTTGTTGAATTTCTTTAACCTTGGCGATCGCCCCGCGGTGGGTCAGAAACAACCACCGCACCCCTTTTTCTTGCAAAAAAGCCTGATTATGAGGCTCCCAGCTAGGACAATCTACCAAGATGTTGCCTGAGTTTTCTAGAATAAAGTAAGCGGTACCGCCTAACATCTCCCGATTGGGCGGAAAAGCTAGGACGGTATCAAAAACGGGACGGGGTAATTTGGGGAGTGGAGCAGATTCAGTGGTCATGCAGGGTCACCAGGGAGACTGGGCGGCTCAGCGCCCAACTGTAAATTGCTAAATGCTGCGATGCCTATAGCGTGGAACAGGGTGCAGCAGTGGAACTACTGGCATACCCTCACGTTCCGTCCTCAGCTGGATGGCGAAAGCTTCAGCTGGATGGCGAAAACTATAGATAAAGCTATAGATATTGTGCGCCAATGTTCTGAGACAAAGTTTGCCCTTTAAGATTGGGGAAGGACGAGTTTAAAGAACTTTGGGTGCTGAGACAGTCTACGGAAGGCTCATGGATGTTAAATTAGCAAGCTCTGGCTGCACGAAACTTACGCCTAGGATGAGCTTGATGACGGTATTTTATAGGGACTGATGCTGTTTCTAAAGTTGGCTTCAAAAACGCGTTCGAGATCCAAAGCATGATTTGGCTGCTTCTGATTGGAATCCTGACTTACTTTATTGTGCAACGCAGCGTTGCCAACATCACACGTACCCCCGTATGGCTACTGTGGTTGGTGATGATGCTGCCCGCATTTACCTGGGTGGGATGGTTGGCTGTCAATGGGGGGAAGGGCGACGATTATCAACTGTTGCTCTTACTGATGGGAGCCTTTGTGATCAGCTCGACGCTGTACTGGTTCCTGGTGCAGTGGGGGCGGCCAGTCAAGCCTAACTCAGTCAACCCCAACCCCGTGGAAGGCAAGCTCCAGACCGGGGCAATGCAAGAACCCATTGCTAAGGTGCCGCCGGAGTCGCGCTCGACCTTGCGCCCCATGAACAAAGAGGAAGAAGCCAGCCTGCAAAATTGTTTTCCCTGGTCAGTGTACTACCTACAAACGATTGAGCATCGCCCGCAAGCGCTGATCTGTCGGGGGCAGTTGCGCACTTCGCCGGAGGTAGCCTACAAAACGGTGCAGGAAAATATTGAAGCCCATTTTAGCGATCGCTTCCTGGTGGTCTTTCAGGAAGGTTTGAATGGCAAACCGTTCTTTGCCTTGGTTCCTAATCCTCAATCCAAAGCTGAACCCAAGGTTGTCCCCCCGGAAGGAGCGCGATCGCAGCCAGAGAAACTGACTCGTCCCATTGTGGCTTTGGCGCTGGTGCTGGCTACCCTGCTGACCACAACGCTGGCGGGAGCCATGATGGATAAATCACCGGAAGAGATGCCCAAAACCCTCTCTGAACTGCAATTGGGCTTGCCCTACGCCCTGTCGATTATGGTGATCTTAGGCATTCATGAGTTGGGGCATTACCTGACAGCGCGGCGCTATCGCATCCGGGCAACGCTGCCTTACTTTATTCCAGTGCCGCCTGCCAGCGTTTTTCCATTTGGCACCTTTGGAGCCTTCATCCAGCTGCGATCGCCCATTCCCAACCGCAAAGCCCTATTTGATGTGGGCATTGCCGGGCCGCTAGCCGGATTCATCGTTACCCTGCCCATTTTGCTCTGGGGATTAGCCCACTCCACACCCATTCCCGCATCCGACCAATCGGGATTGCTGAACTTTGCTTCCTTTAAGCCGGCTTCTTCGCTGCTAATTACCCTGTTTAGCAAGCTGGCGCTGGGCAGTACATTAGGGGCAGAACAGGCTTTGAGGCTGCATCCCGTAGCGATCGCTGGCTGTTTGGGTTTGGTGATCACGGCGCTCAATCTGATGCCCATAGGGCAGCTAGATGGCGGGCATATTGTGCATGCCATGTTTGGTCAGCGGGTGGGTGCCACCATTGGTCAAATCTCTCGCCTGCTGATTCTGGCGCTGTCTTTTATTCAAAAAGAACTGTTTTTGTGGGCGCTCCTGCTGTTCTTGATGCCTGTAGTTGATGAACCGGCCCTGAATGATGTATCTGATTTAGATAACCGTCGCGACTTCCTGGGGCTATCCACCCTGTGTCTGCTGATTAGCATCATTCTGCCGGCACCGCAGGCGCTGATGCAAATTTTGTTCTAGCGTTCGCCCATCTAGAGGTTAAGGAAAGCCAAGCATCATGAACCAAGAGGCGAGATGGTTAGCCGAAATTAAGGCACTGCAGCAGAAAGTGGCGGAGGCTGCCCAAGAGCGAGATCAGGCTTACGCCAGCGCTGCCAACTGGCGCAAACTATACGAAACAGAGGCAAAACAGCGCCGCCTAGAAGCCAATTTAGCGCGTCAAGCCCTCGATGCCCTCAAAGCCGAACTTCAGGAACTGCAGCAACCGCTGCAGATCAATCTAGCCGATCGCTCAACCGCAGTGCAGGCAGAAATTGCCCAGGTTGCCAATGTTGAAGAACTGCAGGCGCGGCTGATGCAGGCGCTATTGGAGGGCGATCGCCTCAGCCAGTGCTTGCGAGACGAGCAGGCTGCCCATGCCGACACACGCCGAAGCTTGACGACCGCCTTAGGAGATGCCATCGACCAGCTGAACCAGGAGCGCCATGATCACAGCGCGACCGACGGCAACTTAGGTGGCAAGTCTGCTGTCCCCCCTGCTCCAGCAGCGGAAAACGTTGCCGCCCGCCCTGAGCTCAAAATCCCATCGTTTGAGCAACTGCAGAGCGATTAGGTTCAATGCCGGTCTTAAACTGATTTTGGCAGTGTTTAATGGCGGTATCTGGGTCTTTGAGACCGTTGCCGGTCAGCACACAAACAATTTTTGCACCTACCGGAACTTGCTCTTTCACTTTGAGCAAGCCTGCTACCGAAGCCGCACTAGCCGGTTCACAGAAAACGCCTTCTTGCGAGGCTAGCAGCCGGTAAGCATCCAGGATTTCGTCATCGGTAACGGCGTTAAATTGCCCCTGACTGGCATCTCTCACGGCGATTGCCTTGTCCCAGCTAGCCGGATGCCCAATTCGAATGGCGGTGGCCAAGGTTTCCGGATGGTCTACAGGTTGACCCGTTACCAGAGGGGATGCACCAGAGGCCTGGAACCCCATCATCCGAGGTAGGCGATCGCTTTTACCCTCCTGGTGATACTGGCAAAAGCCCATCCAGTAAGCCGTAATATTGCCGGCATTGCCCACCGGAATACAGAGCCAGTCGGGGGCGGTGCCCAAAACATCAACAACCTCAAAGGCACTAGTTTTCTGTCCCTCTAGCCGATAAGGGTTCACAGAATTAACTAGGGTAATCGGGTAATGGTCTGCCATTTCGCGGACGATCGCCAAGGCCCGATCAAAATTGCCTTTGATGGCCAGCACTTCTGCGCCATAGAGCAATGCCTGCGCCAATTTACCGAGGGCTACATAGCCATCTGGAATCAATACGTAAGCTCGCATCCCTGCCCGCCGAGCATAGGCCGCTGCGGCCGCTGAGGTGTTGCCGGTGCTGGCGCAGATCACGGCTTTGGCTCCCGCTTCCTTAGCTTTGGAAACAGCCATGGTCATGCCTCGATCTTTGAAGCTGCCTGTAGGATTAAGTCCGTCATACTTGAGCCAGACCTGCACCTGCTTGCCGATCAGAGCAGCGATCGCCGGAGCCGGAATCAGCGGCGTATTGCCTTCCAGCAAAGTAACAACCGGCGTAGCGTCCGTTACAGGCAAATACTGGCGATACTCTTCAATCAGCCCACGCCAGCCGTTATGACGCGTTACAGAGGCGGGGACATTGACGGATGAAATACTAACAGTCACAGCAGTTCCCAAAATCGATCGATCTTACGGATCAGGATACCCTTCCCGATGCCCTCTTGACCTGTCCTAGTAGTTTAATTTAATCCTGAGATCAGCTAGTGGGCTTTGCGGTTAATGCCCATGGCAGCCTAACAGGATTCAAGCTAGGGGGTTGAACCAGGGGGTAAGTTGGTTGGCTCCGATGCAGACAAATACTCTCGCATGGCTTGCGGGTACAGGATCAGGAAAAATCCCATCCAGATCAGCACCGGCAGCGCCACGATCGCCGTTAGCCAAATTCGATGGAAGGGTAGCCAACTGCCCGCAATTAGCACTATTCCAGTCAGGAGGATTGACCAGGGCTGGCACCACCAGGGTTTATGATCCCACACATTTGGGGAAGGAGGCTGAGGGGTCATAAGAGTCGCTATCAATATTTTGTATGGTGCGATGCACTCAGATCAAGACGGGTAGGAGCTACGCCCCAGACTAGGGTTCCAGGCGCACCCTGTCTCGTCCTTATGCGGACTGCTATATCTAGCATAATCCTTCA
>DATNOY010000938.1:0-9353 GCA_036703495.1 Coleofasciculaceae cyanobacterium | reverse complement strand
CGAAAGCGCGGCAGTGTTGCGCTTTCAAAAATTACTTGGCTTTGGAGTAACTTGACTTTGGGCTAACTTACGTCAAATTTTCTGAAAGTCTCGCGGAGTGAGGCTTTCAGAAAATTTGACGTAGGAAAATGGGTTTGCCCTGAGGCGCTAGCCGCACCCCCATCCTAACTTTTAGGCGATCGGCGCAGCATTTGAGTGCAGAATTTGCGTGCCAATGATTTAGGACGCTAACTCGTTCATGCGTTTTGCTAGAGTGACATCGTTCTGGGTAATGCCGCCTGCGTCATGAGTCGTCAGGTCAACGGTAATGCGGTTGTAGACATTAAACCATTCGGGATGATGCCCCATGGATTCAGCCACCAGGGCAACGCTAGACATAAAGCCAAAGGCTTCTACAAAAGACTTGAACTGAAATTGCCGATGGAGTTTGTCATCCTGGAGGCTCCAGCCGGTGAGCTCGCCAAGAGCGGCATTGAGTTCAGTAGGGGAAAGCTTAGTCGGTGCAGCCATAGGAGAATTTTGGGCGGTAGTTTGAACAGCGGCGGGGATTTGGGATTGGGCAGGGAGTGGCGTAGCTGGCCGAGGCAGATGAGCAGGGGAAATGGGAGCGATCGCAGCCACCTGGGCAGATGAACGGGCTTGAGGCGAAATGGCTTGAGCGCTGCCTTGCAACCCTGGCTGCCCCCAGGACACTCCGGTCATCAACAATCCCAATGCTACAACAG
Source organism: Coleofasciculaceae cyanobacterium (assembly GCA_036703495.1). Classification (GTDB taxonomy): domain Bacteria; phylum Cyanobacteriota; class Cyanobacteriia; order Elainellales; family Elainellaceae; genus Drouetiella. Next base: position 8,628 of record DATNOY010000938.1, on the reverse strand, counting down.
GAACAATCACCCGCAATAGATTTTGCCGGACGCGCAGGAACGAATTTTTAGATGCCATGATGGATTGAGGAAAATAAACAACGTTGGAGCATTCTAGGCGTATAGCAGCACGCCCTTACTGTTAATCAAGAGGGAAATCACCTGTTTAAAGTTTCCGTAGGCAGATTGATTAATCCGTAAAAATTTGATGAGTTTGGCAGTTTAGCTCCCCTTCAACCGAGCTAAATAGGGCTTCTAACGCGATCGCCTGAGCCGCAGGCATCTGCCCATACGTGAACACATAGGGCACATCATCGGGGAGTTGGGAGCGCAAAAACTCCAGCACATAGGGGCTTCCATACAGGATCAGCGCTTGCAGCTGTTCCGTTTCTATTAAGAAATAGAGCCAGTTACGGGCGATCGGGGTAAGTCCGGCTGTGCCGCGAAACGGCGTACTGCGAACGAACAGTTGCAGTAGGGTAGGCTGGCAGTCTGCTGGCTCAGCCGACAGCAGCATCGGCGGCGTCTGGCGATCGACCCATTGCAGCGCATAGCCCCGTTCAGTTGGCAGGACGATGGCCGGAGCCTGTCGGGATAAAAAAGGACTATTGAGCAAATCATCAACCAGGATCAGATTCCGTCGCTTCTGGCTAGCTGGATTTTCCAAGCGCGATCGCAGCGGGCGATGAACCTGCATCGAGTCGGTCAGGGTGCTGAACACCGTCGCGATAGCCTGCGGCTGGGCCAATTGCTCTAGCTGCAACGGCGGCGGCGTCTGCTCCCAGGCATGAGATGCACTGCCCACAAATGGCTGAGCAATCACTTTTTGTTTGGCTTGCCAGATCCGCTCTAGAGAGGCATGAATCCGCTCTGGGGCAATACGTCCGCTGGACACAGCCTGACAAATCGCTTGAATGGTGCCCACCGGATCGACGGGCATCATCAACACATCCGCCCCCGCTTCGATCGCCAATATCGGGGCTTCATTCGCGCCATAGCGGTTGGTGATCGCGCCCATAATCAGTGCATCAGTGACAATCAGCCCCTGAAACCCTAAGCGCTGGCGCAATTCTCCCGTGACGATGGCCGTGGAAAATGTGGCCGGATACTGGTCATCCAGGCTGGGAATTTGCAGATGGGCCGTCATGACGGCATCGACACCCTGAGCGATCGCCGCTACAAACGGTGGCCACTCCACCTCAGCTAAGCGCTGGCGATCGTGTGGAATCACGGGCAGATCTAGATGCGAGTCAGTGGCTGTATCGCCATGTCCAGGAAAGTGCTTGGCCGCCGTCAGCACCCGATGGCGCTGCGCCCCTCGGATAAAAGCCGTAGTGAGCTGGCTGACAATCTGAGGTGTTTCCCCCCAGGCCCGCACGTTAATCACCGGATTATCGGGATTATTGTTGACATCCACCACCGGAGCCAACAGCCAGTTGATGCCGATCGCCAAAGCTTCCTGAGCCGTGATGGCACCCATTTGCTCAGCATAGGCAATTGCCTGGGACAAGTTCTTCTGGGCGATCGCGCCCACTGCCAATGGCGGCGGAAATGCGGTGGCTCCAGCAAACCGCTGGCCCACTCCCTCTTCAATATCAGCCGCAATCAGCAACGGCAGGGTTGCCCAGTCTTGCAACTGTTGCGATCGCAGTCCCACCTCGGCCGCACTACCGCCTAACAAAATTACACCACCTACCCCAAGTTCTTGCACCCACCGTTGCAGCACGGCCGCTGGCGGCTCCCAGGCAGGGTACTGAATTTGCTGATCAAACAAATGCCCAGAGGCGCGGACAATCACCATTTGGGCAACTTGCTGAGGCAGCGGCAATTGCTCCCAGTCGCTGAGGGGCGAAACGGATTGAATAGAAGGCATAGTCAAATAGGCGTGATGGGGCGTAGGCGATCGCAGGCGGCTAGTCTTCTTCTGCGCCCACTAAATCTTCTGCGTCCGGATCGGTCGCCTCGGCTGCCGGCGACCAGCGATCACCGCTCGATTCCGGGATCTCTTTGCGCTCCCGGCTGAGCTTATTGATCAGCGACAGCACCTTCGTGCCCTGCTCGATCGAAGAATCTTCGATAAACACCACTTCGGGAGTGCGGCGCAAACGAATCCGCTGCCCCAGCTCACTGCGGACGTAACCCGTCGCCGATTTTAGCCCGGCCATAGTTTCGGCTTTCGCTTCATCACTGCCGTAGATGCTGACATAAATCTTGGCATGTTGCAGATCACCCGCCACATCGACATGGGTAACGCTGACCATGCCGGTTCCCACGCGATCGTCCTTAATTCCAGAGAACAGCAGCTGGCTGACCTCTCGCTTAATCAATTCTGTGACTCGCGCCACCCGACGATCTGTAGCCATAGCCTTTTCTCCCTTCCATCAAGCCTTCAAAGTGCAGGAATCTAGGAACCTGGAAATCCAGTGCGCTTTGCAGCACCAGGATTCCTTAGCTTCACTTACACCGCATTTAGTTCCAGCATAGCGCGTAGCGTAAAGGCAATAAAAACCAGCCCTGCCACCACAAAAGCAACGGCAGCGATCGCCGTTGAAGGCCGTTTGAACAGCGGCAGCAAAGGGCTAAACAAGGTTAGCAAGATACCCAGCGTGATGGTAATCAAAAAGCGCGGATAGCGAGCAGCATTATTAAAAAATTCTTCCATTGCCTTTCACTTAAGTTGGAATTGCCAAATTCAGTTTACAAATCTGGTGTACGTAGTCATTAAAACCAGTACATTAATATTATGCAGTCACAAACAATCGTTTGCCGCTGCCTTTATTGTACGGGTAAGCCTTCAGCCATTCGCTCCCTTTGCCCATGTTTGCGCTTGTTACACAACCCACTCCGCCACGTCCATTTCTTAAGTGGGCGGGGGGAAAAGCCCAGCTGATTCAACAGTATCAGCCCTACTTCCCCCAGGATTTTAAAACTTACTACGAACCTTTCTTGGGAGGGGGAGCTATCTTCTTCCACCTGTTACCCACACAGGCCGTGCTAACAGATATTAATCCAGAATTGGTCAATGTGTATCGGTGTGTGCGAGATTCTGTCGCCGCGTTGGTTGAACATCTGCAAGTCCACCAGCGATCGCATAGTCAAGACTACTACTACGCCATGCGATCGACGCTGGGAACAACCCCCCTTGAACGAGCAGCGCGGTTCATTTACCTCAACAAAACCTGCTTCAACGGCTTATACCGCGAAAACTCCAAAGGGCAATTTAACGTGCCGATGGGTCGATATAAAGATCCTAAAATCTACAGTCCTGAGCTGCTGGAGGCAGTTGCCAGAGCCTTGCGCCACACAGAAATTGCCGTTCGCCCGTTTGATGCCATTTTAGAACAGGCCACAGCCCAAGATTTTGTCTACTTCGACCCGCCTTACCATCCGATTAGCCTCACCAGCTGTTTTACGGGCTATAGCCGCTACTCGTTTGGCGCAGCGGAGCAAATTCGCCTGCGGGATACGGCTGCAGAACTGGCGCAACGAGGCGTGAAAGTGATGCTATCAAATTCCGACTGTGAGTTTATTCGAGATCTTTATCAAGGTTTCCATATCCGCACCATTTCTGCCTCCAGAGCGATCAATTCTAAGGCTCAAAAGCGGGGGAAAATTACTGAGGTTTTAGTGACTTCTTATTAAGTATCTCGGCATTATTAAAAACCAGATCTACAACCCTGCGTCGTCCGCACAGTGGGCGACGCAGGGTTTTAAGGTTTTATGTTTAACTGTGACTACGGACTTAGTTTTCTAGGTTAAAGCTAAACAAAAGGGGGCAAAGCAAAAGCAAATTGGGCTAAAAAATCGGTTGCAATGCCGTTTGCCAGACCTTGTACCCCAGATGGCTCAGGTGCAACCCGTCGGTCGTTAGGTCGCGTCGGAGATTGCCCCGATCATCGCTAAAGGCAGGCTGGAGATTGAGAAAATCAACTCCTTCTTTGCGGGCAGCAGCAGCAATGTTGTAGTTGAGCCAGCGCACCCGATTGCTAGGAATAGCCGGTAAGCGAGTCGGCAGAATGGAATAAACGTAAAGGGTAGCCTCCGGATGGCTGCGCTTGAGTTGCCGAATGATTTGCAGGAGGTTGCTAATCACCGTAGCGTCTGTCGCACCCTGCCGCAGGTCGTTGATACCAGCCATGATATGAATGGTGTCTGGATGAATGTTGTCTAAGAGCGGCAAGCGATTGAGGATACCCGTCGTGGTGTCTCCTGAAATCCCCTGGTTCAGCCAGTAGCGATCGCTCGATAATCTTTCAATGGGAAACCAGAGCGCCAGAGAATCCCCCAGCAAGACAGAGAGTCGGTTATTTCCCTGGGACTGTGCCATGACTTCAGACTCCCTTTTCAACAAAGATACCCACTGTTGGTAGGTAGGTGGAGTAGTGGCATTCATCCAGGCAGATTGAAAGCTATCGGCTGCAACATGCGTATACAGTTTGCCGATCCGCAGGGCCGCCCAGCGCTGCTGAAAGAGCTGGCTCCCAGAGATAGGACGGAGCGCCAGCGCCGGGCGCAGTTGCCATTGTTGATCGAATTCGGGGAATTGGGCTTCCGCAATGGGATTAGTAGGACGATAGGTATCAGATTTGGGATCACAGAGATGAGCGATCGCCTTGCTGGCGACTGGAGGCATTTGGGTGGGCAGTGCTGCAGGCGGCACTGCCATTTGCCATCCTGGAGCCTGTCCCTGTGATACTAAACTGGCAGCGATCAAACAAAAATTGCTCATCAGCTATACACTTCCCTCTTCCAGGCAGACTGCCACCATGCGCGAGGGGGCGGACTATGCAGATCAATCTGTTTCAGAGATTACAGGTTGAGAAATTGTAGGATTCTATGTCTCATTCACACGCATGGGGGCATTTGATCACCATTGACATGAATTCACCTCACTTTTCGGGACAGTAACCGTAAAAATAAGTCAAAGATTCATGAAAATTCGGGAACAAAATGAAAGAAGCATGAAGTTATGCCAGCTGGGCGCAGCTAGGCTACTCAGCTAGATTACTTAGCTAAGCTATCCAGCTAGGCTATCCAGCTAGGCTATCTAGCCAGGCTATCTAGCCAGGCTAAATTGAGGGTCTATACTAACTCTTGCGTCATGACGCGCCGGATAATTTCTGTGATTTCGGCTGCCATCCGCGCATCTAGCTGGCGAGCTTCTGTATTGGCATCGCCATTGGCATTCACGCCGAGCAGAGCCAAGCTGAGGGTACGCAGCAAAGCCGGTTTGCCTTTGGCCCGAGGTCGCTTGTCCAAAAATTGTACAAACGCTACATAGGCTAACTCGGTACGATTGCGGCTATCGCTGCGGCCAAAGCCCAGCTTGGAAAGAATTACGGGCGACTCTAGCGCGGCCGCCAACCCAAGCTGATCGATCGCCACGTCAATATAACGGGCCGTATCGGTTGCTAAAGCTCGAACAACAGTTTCTAGACTGCTCCACTGGGCGCTGGGCAACTGGGCTCCTGGAAACAGGTGATTATGCCACCCCACCAGCGACATAAAGCGAGCTAAGTCATAGGTAGACAGGGCATTATTGCCGGCGTGGGTGCTGTAGGCCGGATTGAGCAGCACAGTCTTAAGCGATTGGTTCCAAAGCTCGGGAGTGTCGATCAACGGCGGTTCACCATAGCGCCCTTGAAATTCTGAGTTGTAGTTGCCCGTTATCCCCTGCACCCAGTTTTGCAGATCTCCCGGCTGAGAAAACTGCTTGAACAGAGCAGCGATCGAATTAGAAGTGGCGATCGCATCGGCATAACTCACCAGATCAACCGCCAAATTATAAAATCCGTAGCCATCTTTACTGCCTGCCGATCGCACCAGGCAATCTTTGACCAGAGCATTCGGGTTTTTAGCATTGGAGCGGCAAACAACATTCAGCAGCGGCAAGATTTTGGTAGTACTCCAGAGTTGGGCAGGCTGGAGCGGATTTTTGCCCAGCCAGTGGGTGCGGATCATGCCATCGACAAAGCTGCCGATCCCAATGCAGGCTTGCTGAATATCCGCATGCAGAAAATCGAGGCTGCCCATGGGGGGCTGCTCACCCCGGGCAGGATAGAGATCAAAGGTGATGGTAGCGTTGGTACCCGTCTGGATCGCAGTTGCCCCTAAAGACGTAACGTTAACACCATCGGGCTTTTGGCTCAGGCGATTGGGAAACTGGGGAATATCGGCTTTGTAGGGGGATGAGTCAATGCCGCGATCGAGAAAAGCCAGTTTGCTAGCATCAAATCCAGCTTCCTGGGCTAGATAGGTGCTGTAGATTTGCTGCCGATCTTTGGCATGAGCCAGGATAAATTCTACCGGATCGGCATGGGTGAGCGACCAGGCAAAGGCTGCGTCAAATAGACCCACTTTCATAGCGTTGAGTCCATAAAAATCGCAGAATTGGGTTAAACCTTGCTCAGTTTGCCCGTTATAGCGTCCGTCGATCGTTCCGGTATACAGCCGAAAGTCGCTCAAAATCACCTGAATATCCCGCATCAGTCGGGCGCAACCCTGCCAGCGCTCAAACGGGACTGTCACACTGTCCTTAATGTCATAAATGCCAATGTTCCAGGGGGTATATTGGCGCGGCACAGCCTCGGTTAGTCCCAGCGCCAGACACAGCAGAGCGGATAGCTCCCCGCGAGTGGTGTTGGGCGTCGGTCGAAATTTGCGTACCTCCGGATAGTTGACCAGGCGATTATCGATCACAGCAGCGGCGATCGCCCAGCGTACCCAGTTAGGAATTTCGGCTGCGTCATCAAAATATAAATTCAGCGTTTCGTCGGATTTGGTGGGGGTTGGCAAGTGCAGAGCCGTCACCAGCACCGACACAACTTGCATCCGAGGAATTAGCAGATCTGGCTGAAAGTAGCCCTCCGGATAGCCCGAAAACAGCCCTCGCTCGTAGCCCCAGGTAATGGCACTATAGGCCCAATGGGTTTTCGGCACATCGGGAAAATACACGGCCGGTCTGACGGGTTGAGCAGCAGGAAACGAGACATACATCAGGGCGGCAAACTCGGCGCGCGTCAGGGGGGCATCCGGGCGAAAGCTCCCGTCTGGGAAGCCATGCACGACATTGCGATCGGCCAAAGCAAGAATAGCGGTTTTTGCCCAGTGGTTGGTAATGTCTGGAAAAGCAGGAGCCATGGCTAGATCGGGAGGGAATGAGGAATCAGGGAAGCGGATCGCCCAGCGCTGGACAATCTCTAGAACGGCTGGACTACTGAGCAGTGGAATGGGATGACTCTGAACGGGTGGGAGACTGCGAAGTCTCTACAGCAAACGTTTTCAACCATTCCCGATATTCTGCATCCGTGGGCAATTGCAGCCTAGACTTGGACTGACCTGCAGACGGCACTCCCCCAGCCTGAGATTCTGAGCCGCTCAACGGATTGGCAGCAGCTGGATTAAGCGCAATTCCTGTGGCTTCAGACATCGAACGGGTGGACATAGCCGGGGCGGCGCTGGCAGCAGGGGAGGCTGTGATAGGCATCAAGGCTTGAGCCAGCGCCGCCTGCTGCTGGAGCTGCCGACTAGAAGACACCAGATTGCCAAACCCATTGATTAAATCCCGAATATTCTGCCGCAGTTGGGGATCGCCCGTCAATTCATCTAAATCAGAAGTGATTTTTTGAGCATTTTGGAACGTGGCTCGAGCAGAATCCAGGGTTTGCTGGAGCATCAGCATAGTTTCTGGGCGGCCCACATCATCCGTTAGGCTGCGTAAGTTGGCTGAGGCCGCTGCCGCATTGTCCGAAAGGGTTTCCAGATTTTGCAGAATTCTACCGTTTTCAATTTGTGGCGATAGGGTGCTGACCAAGCCTTGTACCTGCCGACTAGTCTGGTCAATGGTACTGAGCGTGCTGACCAAAGAAGAGCGATTCTCTCTCAGCAACCCATTGACCTGGGCTGCTGTGAGTCCCAGCTGCGTGGCTGCTGCCCCCACAGAGGTTGCCGAATTTGCTGCCGCTGTAGATAAACCGTTCAACTCGCTCTGAACCGATCGCGTTAGCTTGGTCACTTCTCCGGTCAGTTGGGAGACCCCAGCAGCGGCCTCGGCTGAGTTGCGAGTCAGCGACCGGACTTCGGCAAAAAATTGGGGGTTAGAGAACACATCAGCAAACTGAGTGGTAGAGCGCACTAATTCGTTAAAGCTCACCCCCACCTCCCCGGACAGCCGATCGCCATTACACACCACGAGTTCACCCCGGCATTGCGGCGACAGCGGATTCTGAGCCAGCGCTTCGCTGCTCAGGGTACTGCGGGGCGTAATATCCACCGTTGTGGCACCAATTAAGCCACCCTGGTTGGCTTCAATCACAGCATTCTTAGGAATCACGAGTGTGCCGGGCGCAATCTCAATTTCCACCTCTACGGCATTGGCACCGGGGCGAATGTCTACCACCCGACCTACCGACACTCCCCGGTAAGTGACAAATGCACCGACCTGAATCCCTGCAACCGCAGGAAACTGAATGACTGCTCGATAACTGCGGTTGCTCGGATTAAAGCCTCGAATCCAGAGCAAGAGTCCCGTTAGTACTCCTACTCCTAGCAGGATCAACAAGCCCACAGAACCTTCTCGAACCGTTCGCGATCGCATGGTATCTCCTCTTTAACAGCGGCAGCCTTTCTTAGGCTATTGGCTGGTTGTCC
>DATNOY010000937.1:0-4323 GCA_036703495.1 Coleofasciculaceae cyanobacterium | reverse complement strand
GCCAAAATTTTATTGAAATTGAAACGCCGATTTTGCTGAGCGAAGCGGGGGGAGCCGATGCCCGTCCCTTCATCACCTATCACAACACCTTGGAGATGGATCTCTATCTCCGTATTGCCACCGAACTGCATCTGAAGCGATTAATTGTCGGTGGTTTTGAGAAAGTGTTTGAGATGGGGCGGATTTTCCGGAATGAGGGGGTTTCTACCCGCCACAATCCAGAATTTACTTCCATTGAGGTCTACCAGGCCTATGGCGACTACAACGAGATGATGACCCTGACGGAAAACATCATCGTGGCGGCAGCCCAGGATGTGTTGGGCACCTTGAAGATTAGCTATCAGGAAGTGGCGATCGATCTGACGCCCCCTTGGCGCAGAGTCGCAATGCATGATCTGGTTCAGGAACATACGGGCCTTGACTTTACGCAGTTTCAAACGCTGGAAGCAGCTAGAGTTGCTGCGCAGCAAGTGGGTGTCCCCAATGTCGAGAAGTGTGATTCAATCGGCAGGTTGCTGAGCGAAACCTTTGAGGAAAAGGTAGAACCTACGCTGATTCAACCCACGTTTGTGATTGACTACCCCATCGAAGTTTCTCCCCTGGCCAAACCGCACCGCAGTAAGCCCGGACTGGTAGAGCGATTTGAGCTGTTTATTGTGGGACGAGAAACTGCAAACGGCTATTCCGAGTTGACTGATCCTATCGATCAACGAGAGCGGCTAGAGCTTCAGGCTGCTCGCAAAGCAGCTGGGGATCTGGAAGCGCAGGGAGTGGATGAAGACTTCCTGATGGCGTTGGAATATGGCATGCCGCCAACTATGGGTATGGGCATGGGCATTGATCGCCTAGTGATGTTGCTATGCGATTGCGCCAGTATCCGCGATGCGATCGCCTTTCCTTTGCTGAAGCCGGAGGCTGTTGGAGAAGCAGGATGAGGATGGGGCAAAGAGTTGGCGGATTAGCACTCAGCATTTTGTTAGGGCTGCCATCCGCATGCTTCGCCTCTATTTTTTGAACGTCCGGCAACAATTAGGGCTAAAAACGGGTGACAAACCCAGCCAAGATAGGTTAGGACGGTCTAGAGTTTCATCCAAGATGTCCTCAAGCAGCTCACTTGAAACCGGAACTGGCAACTTGAGGGGTAGACTCGTAGGCTCAAGCCCTATGAGAAATGGGTCAGGGATGTTTGCTATGAAGTACTCTAGAATACCGATTTAACGCGCTGATGAAAAACGCCATACGCTTCGCTTCCCTTGTATTGATCTCGGCTTTGGCACTCTCTGCCTGTGGCAAAGGCACCAGTACTGCTAACAATTCCCCAACAGCTAGCCCCTCCTCGGCTGCTGCATCTGCTTCACCTTCACCTAGCGCTTCTCCCTCAGCGTTGGCATCCGCTCCAGCCGGGGGCAAAACTTATCAAGAGAAGAGCGGTTTATTTGAAATTGCTTTCCCTGCCGGCTACACCTATGAAGAAACCGGCAGCGGCATTGCCTTTGTCTCCGGCGACCAGGGGTTTGGCGGCTCGGTTGACTTTGGCTCTGCTCAAGGCAACAAACTCAACAACGAGCAGTTGGAAAAAGCGCTGAAGGATGAATATGAGAAACGCTTGAAAGACCTGAAGTGGCAAGACACCAAGCCTCAGCCTGATGGCAGTATCCGCGTGGACTGGACTGGCAAAGATCCGCAAGGTAATTCCCTGGATTCGGTCAGTTTTGTGGAGCAACGGGGGGACACTATCTACATCCTCAATTTGTTTGGGGTCAACAAGTCCTATCAGACTTACAACAGCGATGCCGAGAAAATTGTCGGTAGCTACCACATCAAAAAGCAGTAGCTATCTCTCTCTCGCCGTAGCGCTGAAGATAGAGGGGCTGTGGGCCCAATCTAGGGATGAAGCACGGAATATTGTTTGAAAGAAAGCCTCGCAAAGCGGGGCTTTTGAATTTTGGTTTTGCCTAAGCGCGGAGCGTTATGGCGATCGCTTCAGTCAGGAATCTTCTGGCTTGGATAACCTGTGTAACGCCCAATCCATCTGGCTGAGTATGCCGCGCAGCATAGCAACTTCTGCTTCTGATAGATAGGCTCGGTTGTAGAGGCGTCGGAGTTTTTCCATGCGGCTGGGTGCCGTATGCGGATAGAGATAGCCAATGTTCAGCAGCAAGGCTTCAAGCTGTTGGTAGTAACCTTCTAAGGCATCCAGAGAGGCGAGGGGCACAGCCGGGTTGAAGTATGGAGCAAAGGCAGGCGTAGGCTGGCGATCGCCTGCTGCCTCAGGTTGTTCCGCTTCTGCTGGGACTGCCTCGGCTGCAGCTACATACAGCTCATAGCAACAAATGGCTACAGCTTGCGCCAAATTCAGCGAAGGGTAGATATCGCTAGATGGAATCCGGATCGATCGCTGAGCATAGTTCAGTTCTTCTTTGGTCAGCCCTCGGTCTTCTCGACCAAAGATCAGGGCAGATGGCCAAACTTCGTGATTAGGGGAAGTCTCTAATAGCCAGGGCAGAGTGCTTCTTGCTGGTTCCAGGTTGACGCTCAGGGCGGTGCGATCGCGCCCTGTGGTAGCAATGGCTCTTTGGCATCCCCGTAGGGCTTCCGGCAAGGTGGCAACTGTCTGTGCTGCTTCCAATACATCGATCGCCCGCACGGCCATTTGCCGAGCGTCTGGACTGAAGCGATCGCACTGTGGATTGACCAACACTAGCTGATTCAGCCCCATATTCTTCATCACACGCGCCACCGAACCCACATTTAGTGCCCCTGCTGGCTCAACCAGAATAATTTTGATATGGGCTAGTCCAGTCTTAGTCATAGGGCTGTGCAGGTAAATAGGTCAGGGGCAGAAGCGCCAGAGGTTTGCCAGAGGCTTGCCAGAGGTTTGAATGATAGGCTGTAGATCGGTATGTAAATAATACGTAATATTTTGTCTCTTACCCTGCAAACCTTATGGGACGCTCACGCAATAAGCCTGAATCTTTGGGTCGGGTTCGCTCAAAATCGGATTTGCCAACTAAAATTTGTCCGGTATGCCAGCGCCCTTTTACTTGGCGAAAAAAATGGGAAGATTGCTGGGATGACGTGAAATATTGCTCGGAACGGTGTCGTCGGCATCGCTCGCAGGCAAGCGAGGGCTGATGTTCTAGATCGGTTATTGATTTTTGAAGGGGCCGGAGCGCCTTTTCAAAAATCGATAAAGCATTAATTTAGGGACTTGAGAAATAAAGAGAGGAAGTCATGTCGGCAGTAGTGCAGCCTAAGTTGATTATTCATGGTGGGGCAGGACTTCATGGCAAGGGCAATCTTGAAGAAGTCCGGCGATCGCTTTATGAAGTGATCGAGGAATTGTATGCCCTGCTGCTATCGGGAGCGGAGGCAGAAGCTGCTGTAGTGCGGGGCTGCCAGCTTTTAGAAGACAATCCACGCTTCAATGCGGGCACGGGTTCGGTGCTGCAATCAGATGGGCAGATTCGCATGAGTGCCTCGTTAATGAGTGGAGTTTTACAGCGGTTTAGCGGGGTAATTAACGTCTCCCGTGTCAAAAACCCGATCGATCTAGCCAAGTTTCTCCAAAACTCAGCCGATCGCGTCCTTTCGGATTTTGGCGCAACGGAGCTAGCCCGAGAATTGAATATTCCTTCCTTTGATCCCCTGACTAAATCCCGCATCAAAGAGTGGATGGAAGAACGGGAACATAACTTCAGCCGACCCATGGCCAGCGTCATGGCAGATCCCGAAGCCGGACGCGGCACAATTGGCGTTGTGGCGCTTGATCGACAGGGGCGTTTGGCAGCTGGCACTTCTACGGGTGGTAAAGGGTTTGAGCGTGTGGGACGGGTCAGCGATTCCTGTACGCCTGCAGGTAATTATGCCACTGACGAGGCTGCAGTCAGCTGTACAGGGATTGGTGAGGACATTCTAGATGAATGTCTGGCCGCTCGCGTTGTGGTGCGGATTACCGATGGCATGCCGATTCACAAGGCTTTTGCTAAGTCTTTTCAAGAAGCGTCCGATCGCAAGCGAGATTTTGGGGCAATTGGTATTGGCATAGATGGGACAATCGCTTGGGGTAAAACCAGTGAGATGTTGATTTCGGCTTGTCATAATGGCGATCAAATCAACGATACGCTGGAAACGGATCTGGGTGTCCAGACGGGCGTGTTTTAAGGGGAAAAGCGCCGGGTTTGAAAAGGGTATGACTGGAAAAGCGCGGTTTTGTCGCTCTACCCGTCACCAGCGGATTAACCGCTAGTACAGCCATACCGCTAGTACAGTTCTACACTTAGTACAGTTATTCTAGGAGTGGGTTATCCTGAAGAGCGATTT
>DATNOY010000936.1:0-10782 GCA_036703495.1 Coleofasciculaceae cyanobacterium | reverse complement strand
GAGCAATAACGCTGTCCCAGTATCCTACACGACCCGCACATCGATCCATCGCATGCCAGCCCGTTGAGCTGCTTCTAAGCCTGCATCACTATCCTCATAGACAATGCAGTCTTGGGGGGCAACGCCCATTCTCTCGGCCGCCAGCAAAAATAGATCAGGCGCAGGTTTTCCTACTGCTACATCGGTCAGGGTGACAATGGTTTGGAACAGAGAGCGCAGCTGAATTGCCTCGATCGTGGCTGCCACCACAGCCCAATCGCCATTAGAAGCCACTGCCATGGGCACCTTGCCCTTATGGGCACGAGCAATTGCTGCAACCGCATCCACTGCTTGGACATGATGGATCAGTTGCGAGAAATACTTTTGCCGTTCCCGGTCAATCATCTGCGGGTCAAAATCGTACCCAAAGCTGTGGTTAAAGGATTGAATAAACTCTAGGGCAGGCAGCGCCGTACGTTCGTAGTACCAATCTTCCGGCAGTACGGCACCCAATTTTTCAAACGTTGCCACAAAAGCCTGAAAATGAACTGGCAAAGTATCAGCTAATGTACCATCGCAGTCGAAAATCAACGCTGCATAGGGAGGAGTGGGAGCCAGTTGCTCAAGGTGAATGGGCGATCGCGACGCAGCAGTTCGGGGCTCTGAAGTTTCAAATTGCATAAATTAATCTAGGTAGACATCCTGGTTGGAGGCGATGTTGAGGTAGGCGATCGTACTTTTACAGTCTTTTACAGTACTCGCCATTCTTATCTCATCATTCTTATACAGATGCAATCCAGAGACCATGAAAGCCGTAGGGAATGCGTTGCGGCATCAAGATCCGAGCGATCGGTGCATCGGTCATGGCTTGAGTGCTAACGACGATTAATTCAGATTTGTCTTGTGTTTCGTCATGCACAAACGTCAGCAGCCAGCCATCATCCTCCGCGATCGCACCAGGTCGCGGCACAAACACTCCTTCCCCGCCATAGCAGCCTGTGCCAAACTGGTGGGTTTGAACCCGCTGGTGATCTAGATCAAACTTGAGTAAACCCTCAAATTTAGGCATTTCAGTGGGCGCACTTTTGCCTGCATACCCATAACGGGTAGGCTGTCCCACATACTGCTCGTTGATGCGAGGAAACTCGCAGGGGCGATCGTCGATGGGCTGTTCCTGCACCGTTCCCGTCTTCAAGTTAAACTGCCAGCGGTAGAGCAATGGCACATCATTCTGCATCTGGCGATTGTCTCCTGCATGGGAATCGGGAGATGCACCTAAAACACTGGTGCTGCCCATCCGACAGGCAATCAAGACAATGTTATCCCCTGCCTCGTAAGCATTCAGGGTATGGAAGATGTAGCAACTTGGGGCTTCAAACCAGCGAATCGTCTGATTGTCGCCATGCCGGGGCAGAATTCCAAACCGACTGGGGCGATCGCGCTCAAAGGCAAAAGCAGGTTCTCCTCGCTGCAGCCGCTCCAACCGGAACGTGAGCGGCAAGTCCATAAAAATAGTGTAGTTTTGGGTGATGGCAAAATCATGCATCATTACCCCCACCGGCAGGTCGATCGGCACAGTTTGTAAGAGTTCTCCGGCGGCAGAAACGACGCTGTATTTCAAGTAGGGCGGTTGAGCTAGCGAATAGCCAAAGAACATCATTTCCCCCGTCACTGGGTCCACTTTGGGATGGGCAGTGACCGGAGAAGTCAGCTGATTGTTAAAGGTATAAGTCCCGATCGTCTCTAAGCTGGGCACGTCGATCGCATGCGGTTCACCCCCTTCCCAGAGCGCCAGCAGGCGATGGCAATGCCACACGAGAGCCGTATTGGCCGCATTTTTAAAGCCTCCCTGCGAGGGTTCCAGCAACCCACCCCACAATGCCCGTCCCGCTTGCTGCTCCTGTTCAAATCCCTGAGTCCGGATGTAGCGATTGTGATAGCTGGCCTTGCCCGCCCGAATCTGAACTCCGTGCAGCATACCGTCGCCATCAAACCAGTGGTAACGACCTAGCGGCGGAAACTGGGGGTTAGGCCCATTGCGAATAAACATCCCATTCAGTTCAGCCGGTAGTTCACCCAAAACGGGCAGGCTATCTACGGTCAGTTCTGTTTGAACAGGAGCGAAGTTCTCTGCAAGATAAGGGTTGAAGGTAGTTGTCATGAGTCTGGAGCCATAAACTACTCCTTCCTTTTAACAAAAACTCGTACCCTACGTTGCATCCCACTCTTCGCCAGACAAGTACACCGTTAGGAATCTGGTCATGATGGGCATATTTCTTGGAAATACAACACTAGTAGAAATTCAGGAATCAGATCTGGCATCGGGGAGAGTTTTGAACTCTGGTGGCGCATTGCCAGAATGAGTGTCAGTAAAGTCAGCAGACCGACTGACCAAGGTTCATTTCTTCAGTATGTTAGCTTCGTTTTAGGGTTTCTCCAGATCAACCTTTCAATTATGCGCCCCGAGGAAATTCATTTAATCATTCAACAGGCTAGGAACGCGTGGGAAACCGGTAATGCCGACGCGTTTGCATCGCTTTTTACGAGCGACGGAGAATTTTGCGTGCCGGGAAATCGGTGGGTTGGGCAGGAGGTAATTCGTCAAATTGCGGCAGATTTTTCTCTGCGATCGTCGGATGTCAAAGTTGAGATCCGCCGCATTATGGTGGAGGGAAATCAGGCTGTAGTGGAGTGGTATTGGGAGGATACAGAAACTGCTACAGGACGCCGTAACCGAGCTGACGATGCGATTGTGATTGATTTTGAAGCAGGGCGGATCCGTCGCTGGCGGGAATATATTGACACGCAGACTCCCCATGTCTCATAGCTGTATAGCTGGACCATACCAAGCCACTTCAGAACCGGGTCAAGCTGGACTGTTTGATCTAACATTCCGACCTAGCATTGTTGAGATTTGTTAAAAACATAAAAGACTTGTTAAGCTGTATTTAAGGTAAGTATAAATACTTGACAAGCTGCTTAAATGACTACATTTAGTTCTACCCAGCCTATCATTCGCCGCAAACAGCACGCCTTAGATGTACAAGATCTGAAAGGACTCCTGCATATCCAGTTCAAAATCAGAGATGTGAACCTGTTTTCCAGCTTTTACACCCGCATTGATCAGGTCTTTCTATTATGGGGTAGCATTAGCGCTCTTATTTTCTGCACAGCGCAATTTTTTCCCTTCAATTGGGCCTACCAGGCAGGATTGTGGTCAATCCTGACGGTGATCGGCTCCTGGGGAACCTTTCGATTGTCCTGGTGTTGGGTCACGGTAGAACAGCTACGCTGGGTAGTTTATACCTGGGTAGCGCTGATGCTGGGTGGCATAGCGCTGACAAATTGGGGCATCTTTGGTGGCGGGTGGGTAGTGCTGCCTCACCTGTGTTCGCTTTGGCTATGGCTGAGCGCAGTCGGTTATCTGGTCACAGCGTGGGGGATGAAATCGCGGGCTTTCTTGCTGAACGGATTGTTGCACCTAGGCGGAATCTGTCTTCTGCCCTATGTTGCTAGCTGGCAGTTTCTCTTCACAGGTCTCATTACTGCTGGAAGCCTGCTGCTGCTGGCAGAAGTTCAGTGGGATATGGAATCCACCAGCGATTTTCAGCAGTTAACAGAAGAACAAAAGCGATTCAATCAGCAGCAGCGGTTGCGGCGGCAGTTGTCCAGATGAAGCTTCATCTCTGAAGTGCGCAGTCTTGTGTTCAATCCCGGCGTTGCTGAACAGAGGGATGATTTGCCTGGTTCGATGCCTCTTGTAGGGGCGAACGGCCGTTCGCCCCTACAAGAGTTCATTCCTGCGATCAGCACCGCCCAATCCCCGTGAGATTGCTCCGAACATGCCTATTTTTACCTTTTTGAAATATTAAAAACCTGGCAGAGGCGATCGGCTTTATAAGTCACCCTAATCGGCCCAGAAACGCTTTCTATATAACGATTTCGTAAATTAACAGCTTGAGTGTTGTTAATTTTTTTCTAGTCTGGTCTTTACCCTTTCCCAGTTCACTATGATCAAAAGGTAGGAGGATTTTGATTGAAGAAAACCCGTTGTACTGGATAGGTGTTATGCCGCTGTGACCTAGGACTACCTCTCAAAGGAGAACGACGGTAGAGGGGTAGACAGTGCAATCAATAGGCTCTGGCAGACTCAGGCAGTGTGGAGTTTTTGTCGTTTCCTCCACTTTATTTTTACCAACGAAGGACTAAACTCCTTAACAGAGCGGCCGCAGGTAAAGAATGTCTGGATCTCTTTTTTAGTTTCTTTCTTAATCTCTCAGTATCAATTCTTCGACCTGCAAAGTCGCTCCTCTATAGCAGCGAGAGGGTTGTAGTTGCTAAGACTAAAAATCCAAAGCTCAAGGATGCTAGCTTGTCTTTGGTCGAAAACTTAAGGCCTTGGACTGCCCCAAATTTGATCGTATTTGGGATCTGGAGTTTGGACTAATTTGCTCGGTCACGCCGCGAAGCGCTCTCTATAACAGCGTTTCGCGGCAAACCCATTTTCCTGCGTCAAATTTTCTGAAAGTCTCGCTCCGCGAGACTTTCAGAAAATTTGACGCGATTTCGTCCAAAGTCAAGTGGCATAATTGGTGCTGCAAATTTCTGGACATAATTCAAATACTCTTGATCTGAACAGAGGCTGAATTCCAGCTAGGTCATTAACCATTAGACTTAATCGGAAATAAATGTTCCTTACAGCCAAGATGTTCGTCCTTTCAACAAAAAAGTGGCTGAGGTCAGCTTTTTGCATAAGACAGGGCTGACGTTGAATTACGGCTCAGATGCCGGAATCGTAGAATCATTGCCCGGAAAGCCCTACCGTCACTACATCATTGCGTTTCTCTCGAATCTGGGGTATCGGTATGCTGATCCTGCCTTTGCCAATCGCACCAGCTATCCTTACAGCGATCCGGTGGGCGGAATTGCCTATACACAAAGGATTCCAGCATTAGGTAAGCAAATTGATGATGGCATCAAAGCCCAAGCCTAACTTTAACGCCCGCAGCTTCTCTAGATCGCAAAGTCCAAATTTTTAGAACCAAAGCCGTAATTTTTCGCGTGCATTGGTTCTAAAAATTAGGGCTTTGTTTTTTGTAGCGATCGCCATCTCAACGGTTCTCCTAAAAATGCTGAGAAATATTTTCCGAAGATAAGGAAGACAGGCGATCGCTTTACCATTTCTCCCCAAAAATCTGCGATCGCGTTTCAGTAAGACTTTCAGCAATCTCTCAGTCAATTTCCTTAACTTCTTGCTTAAGAGCCAAAACTTGGGTGGTTTAGCCCTGTTGAAACAGGCAAACTGATGTCATCAAGAGGAACGAAACAAGTTAACCCTTTACTCCTGTCCCTCAAAACACCCCCCTATTTTAATTCGTCATTAAATTTGGAGAACTTCCCATGCAGCTGATTTATCGCGGAGAAACTATTGTCGCAGATCCTTCCCCTGCCACTCCTGTCTATCGCAAGCCTCGCGCATTGAACTGGCGATACCAGATTCCCGGGGAAATCTATGGAGCACCAGCGGTATTTATTTACCGAGCTTCCCGGGCTATTAATTGGCGCTGGCAAACCCCGTGACTTTCTACTCACCTATGCTCCTAAAAGCATTCATTACAGGTTGGTTTTATCGTTCATTAGAGTCTTGCAATAGAAGTTAAGGTATGACTATTTCCTATACCCCCATTTTGTCCATAGAGCAACTTGATCATTTATTCAATTTCGCTAATCTTGATCAATCTGTAGAATCAGCCTGCCAATTAGCAGTACAACATCCTCAGGCACTGTACTTGTTCATGCAGCGATATACTCATTTCAACGGTTATGCAGGTAGCTTGGTCGCTCGTTTAGCAAGTTCAGTTGGCTTGTCTCGGCATCTGTTCAATAGTGCTTCAAGTCCTGTTGTAGATGAAGCTGACCGAGGGCTAGAAATCGCAGCAAAAATATTGGCTGCAACGATCGATGAACACTCAGACAAAGGAGCTAAATCTGTCCCTCATCGGACTTTGGCACAAGCAACCCTGAAAGCTACAGGGGACTATGCTGGCTTAACTGTGGACGAGCGAAACCGTTTCTCTCTCGTACCCCATTGGATGCAAGAAACTTTAGAAAAGACAGTTCAAGGATACCAAGGTATACCTGGCAATGCCGTTACACTGATTCGGGCAATGGGATTCCATGCAGCATCCGAAGTTCTCGCCGATCGCGAATACTCCGTTATTGATAAAGTTATTAGACACGAAAACCGCCATAGGGGTTTCGATGCTTACCTGCGCCAGATCAATGGAAAAGTTGAAGTTGAGCAAGGTCAATTTAGCTCCTGGTATTGGATTGTAATTCACGGTAAATATCAAGGATCTGGGGTCGAAGCTGAACATTTTCAGCTTGCTCTTGAAGCACTTGGGCTGGCAGCACACTATAGAACTGAATCAGCTCAACAAATCCAACAGTGGGCTTTACAGGGTTTCTCAGACTTTGTGGCGATTCAACAAAAGCTTTTTAAGGAAACTTCGCAAGAATGCTCTGCATTGCTTCAACAGCTTGGATCGCCAATTTCAGCAGCAGTCTAACCTGTTTATTTAGAGGATGTCTGAAAAGTTTCTACATGTCTCTGGTGAAAGAGATACCAGGAAAAGTGATTGAAATATCTAAAATCTCGTTCAGTCAAGAACCGAACTAAATTCTCAGACATTCTCTTAGCTTTCTGAACAACTACCAACGATGTTCTACAATTTATTCCGCAATTGAGGTATTTGCATTATGGGTTGGCTTTTTTTGGGTGCAGCAATCGTTCTGGAAGTCGCAGGTACAATTTCAGCGAAGCAAGCCAACGGGTTCACGAACTTTACTGCATCAGTACTGATGATGCTTTGCTATGGCTTAGCTTTTAGTGGTCTCACATTTGCTATGAGAAGTATTGAGATGAGTATTGCTTATCCTGTTTGGACGGGAGTTGCAATTTTAGCAGTTTCAATCTTGGGTATTATCTTATTTCATGAATCTATGGGTCTTGTTAAGGGATTTTCTATTTTCCTTTTAGTCATAGGACTTGTGGGGTTAACGATGGGAGGGCAATCTCATAGCTAAAGATGCAATTTTCTTCATCACCCGTAAATTCGTCATTTATTACCTCGGCAATTTAATAGGTTTCATTGTGGGGCGCACGAAGCACACTCCACAATGAAACCCTGAGGTTGAGGAATTCTCATACTGGACGCCAGAGGCAACGCCCCTGCACCCCGTTTATCCGCACCGCAATTGCATGGAAAACGCTACAGTCAATCTCCTGAAAATGGCAAATCAAAGGATAGATCTGGCAGGCGCTAGGCGTGATCCGCATCAACTTTCAAAATCAGTTCCTTTAACTAAACTGGCAACGGTTAGGGCCAGAGTAATGGGGTTGACTGGCTTAGCCAGCTGGAGCTGAAAACCAACCTTTAAAGCTAGGGTGCGATCGCTGTCTGCCGCATAGGCACTTAACGCCACCGCAGGCACTTGCTCATTGGAATAAGACTGAATCTGCCTGACTTTTCGGATTAAGCTGTAGCCATCTTCTTCGGGCATCCGAATATCGCTTACCAGCACATCGGGATTGAATTGCTCAAATGCTGCCAGTGCCGCTTTTGCAGAATCAACCGCCAACACATCTGCGCCATAGGCTTGAAGAATCATACTCTGCATTTCTCGCCCATCTTGATCGTCTTCAATCATCAAGACTTTAACGCCTCTCAGCAATGTCCATTGATCCATGGCAGCAGATTGCTGCATTGCTAGCGTTTGCTGCATCCGGTTGACCTGCCGGGCTTGAATAGCGCTCTGCAACGAGGTCATAAAATAATCTAAGTCCAGCGGTTTCTGAATTAAGTCGTAGGCCCCATCTCGCATGGCTTGAACTGCAACTTGGTAGTCATCATAGCCACTGATCAGCAAAATTGGCGTGTTCGGCAACCAGTCCCGAATTCGTTGCAGCAGCTCTAATCCATCCATCGCTGGCATCCGAATGTCGCTGACAATCACATCGAAGTCGATCGTTTCAATGTACGCTAAGGCAGCTATTGCCGATTGGCAGGCCATCACCTGTGCCCCCTTGAGGCGAACCTGCAAAGTTTCTAACAGGGCATACAGAGATGCCTGATCATCATCTACGAGCAAAATAGAGATGGGGGTTACCGGCTTACTCATAATCAGAGGTCAACATGCAGTTGCTCAACACTACAGTTTTTCTGAGCAATAGTCCGGAGTATTATGAGGGTACCCGCCCAATCGCCTGTGCTGTCCGCTCAGACATCTTTACCCACCAGGCAATTTCGGCTGCTCAGTTGAGGATGTCCAGGACACCTATGTTTAGGAAACTTCTATGAAAACCAAAAAGAAGAACGGCACTAAAACTCGCTCGAAAGCCGGAGAATCTCCCATAGCCAGATTAAAAATAAAAAAGCAAAAGAAAAAAGGTGGCCAAGCCCTGACATTGCAACAATATACAACTG
This sequence comes from Coleofasciculaceae cyanobacterium, assembly GCA_036703495.1. Taxonomy (GTDB): domain Bacteria; phylum Cyanobacteriota; class Cyanobacteriia; order Elainellales; family Elainellaceae; genus Drouetiella. The sequence continues at coordinate 2,317 of DATNOY010000936.1, read as the reverse complement.
AAGATGAAGGAAGTTCTAAACTTTCTAATAAATACTACGAGCAGGAATTAGCTAAGCTGCAATTAGAACTGGTAAAAATGCAGTACTGGGCAAAGTTCACCGGTACGCGAATTGTTATTCTATTTGAAGGGCGTGATGCAGCAGGTAAAGGGGGAACGATTAAACGCATCACAGAACCCCTCAATCCGCGAGGTTGCCGAATTGTTGCCTTAAGTACACCCAGCGATCGCGAAAGGACAGAATGGTATTTTCAACGTTATGTAGCCCACCTGCCATCTGCAGGTGAAATTGTGTGCTTTGACCGCAGTTGGTATAACCGCGCCGGGGTAGAGCATGTCATGGGCTTTTGTAATGAGGTAGAGTACAAAGAGTTTATGCAAACTTGCCCTGAATTCGAGCGCATGCTGGTTCGTTCCGGGATTATTTTACTCAAATATTGGTTTTCCATCAGCGATGACGAGCAGGAACGTCGCTTTCAATCTCGTCTAACTGACCCAGCTCGACGCTGGAAGCTAAGCCCCATGGATCTAGAATCGCGCGAACGGTGGGTAGAGTATTCCAAAGCCAAAGATGCAATGTTTGCTCACACAAATATTCCCGAAGCGCCTTGGTTTACCGTTGAAGCCGATGACAAAAAACGGTCTCGTCTCAACTGCATTCACCATATTCTGACCAAAGTTCCCTACGTGGATATGACTCCCGATCCTCCAGAGCTACCGCCGCGCCAGCCTGCTGACACTTATATCCGTCCTCCGCTGAACGAGCAGTTTTTTGTGCCCCAGTTGTATTAGCCCGTCGATGCGTCAATAGATGGATGCAAATCAGTCCTGCCGAACGTCACGTAGTCAACTTTTTGTAGTCAACTTTTTGCAAACGCCCAGCTAGATAGGATTTTGTTCATCAATAGAATCTGCGGCTAGGCTAGTTTTAGGAAAAGGCGGCAGCTGAAAAGCATCTACCATGAGCCACAAGGTTAGTCCCAGTGCTAAAAAATTGCGGAGATTTAATAGCAGGATGGGTATCGGACGCATATTAATCAGATCCTGATACATCAAAGGAAAAATCAGCGTAGACAGGATACAAATGCTTAGAAATAAGCTGAACTGTCGAATAGGTAGGAAAACCGCAAACGGGATTAACCAGATTAGGTACTGCGGCGAAAAGACCTTATTGGCAAGAATAAAGATTAATAGAACTAAGAAAATCAACCTCAGCAGGCTTTGATAGCCAGTGCCAGATCCTTTACGTTCCCAACGAAATCGCTTAAAACACGCCAAAAGGGCGATCGAATAAATTAATAAAAAGATCAGCGGCAACCAGTCTAGAATTGCAGTTGCAACCGGGGATTTAAGATGCATTGCCCCATAGTTATACTCAACCCCCAACGGAATTAGCTTAAACTTTTGAGCTATGAGCAACAGCCCGGCTGGGATAGTCTCTATCTGTAGTCCTCGCAGTTTATGGTAGGTCAGAAAAGAAAATAAAGTGTTGACGTGAAGAGGGATTGAAGGCAAGAAAACAAGGGCAAGCCCAACTAAGCAGCCGGTGCAGAACTTTAGGGCATCCAGATACTGCCGTTTCATCAGGCAGTACAGTCCTAATATTGGGATGAGAAGAATAGGATAGATTTTTGCAGCAATGCTAAACCCTAAAGCAGTCCCCGAAAGTACTGGGCGGTTAATGAGCAGCGCCCATACTGCCGTCACGGTCAGCAGCGTTGGAAACGCATCATATCGCTGCAGTACGAGTGCCAGCAAACTCACAGTTAGCAAGAGATACATTTTTAGCACTTGCCAAGAAGAGTGTGAAGACTTCCAGAGGGTTGCGATCTTGAAAGTGATTAACCCTGTCAGAACAGTCAGTACCCCATTCTGAAGTAAGAAGAGGATGAAATAGCCCCTATCGCTATGCTGATGCCTCAAGCCAAAATTGATGAATGCCGGTACAACAATCGGTAATAAAGCGAGCGGCGGATACTCTACTGAGAAATCCTGATATGGGACTTCACCTCCCATCAAATTTAGAGCATACCGATAGTAAATCTCCACATCTGTCCCGCTCATGGGATGCCGTAGAGCCAGGATACCCATCCACAAAATTGCCAAAAATATAAAGATAATCAATAAGTTGGTTTTAAGAAATATTTTCCAGGATGTCCCGCTGCTTCTAGCCATCGTAAGAACCTCATGGAGTTTATAAATCAGCCTGTGCTGAGGGTGTATTTTTCTTTAAATTGAGAGACAAGTCGTTGCTATTCATGAAAATAACCCTCTACCGAAAAAATTGCTAGTAAAAATGTATACTTCCCTCAAGCAAG
>DATNOY010000935.1:0-7211 GCA_036703495.1 Coleofasciculaceae cyanobacterium | reverse complement strand
GATGAAGATGAAGAACTTGCAAGGGGTTGGGCAATGCAGCCAGCGTGAGTTCTATCTCCATCAACTTCTACAAAGGCTTCAGTGCGATTGGCGGTTGTAAAGAGTAAGTACTTGCCATCTGAATAACGTTGTCCGCCCGCCGGATCGTCTTGTGAGGCAGGAACGGGTGGCAGCGTTAAAGACTGATTGTTGACTCGTACCATGGCTGAATTGGTGCCGTACTCCGCTTGAAATGATTTACCGTTATCACATTCGTAGGTGTAGGTTTGTGGTCGGGTTTGCGGTTGGGTTTGCTGTTGAGCGATCGCCGGAATCGAAATGCTCATCAAGGCAACTGAAATCGCAACAATACAAAGCTTTATTGCTTTCATACTAAATCTCCTTGTTATGGATGTGATTGATATCGTTGAGCTTGAGCTGACAATCGCTGTGTGAAAGTTTGATGGGACGGATGCCATCAGCTATGAAGAATATAAGAACTATGGCAAAATTTCTTGTCATCTCATGCCAATTGTGCTCATTTATGCCTGTTGTTCTGACGGACCCTAGGCTGCCTTCAGGGGCAAGCGGGATGCAGTCAGGGTAGAGAGGGCAATGTGCGTTTTTTAGTCATATAGTTATAGGCTGCTCGCCTCATGAGGATGAGAGTGCTGTCGGGCAGATGATACCTTCCCGACAAAAGCCTACTGATATCGGGTATTGGGTGAGATCACCATCACCCACAATCAATCAGCGATCGCTTTATTGCCGCGCCATGGCGATGCGGATAGCGTCTTCCGGTGCAACTCGGTGCGCTGGGTTCTCGGCGGCATCGGCGATCGCAATCTGCACACCCTTAACGTGACCGTTAAAGGCGTTGCCGTGCGGGCCGTAATCCGGCGAGACGGGCGCGCCGGTATCCTCACCCACGTCGCAACCATCGTCGGCAGAGAAGATCATCGCCAGCGTCATCGGGATTGTCCCTGCACCAGCCTTCTGCCCGTCCACATATAAGGTCACATTACCGCCCTTGCCCAGCCCGCCTCCAGCGTAGCCGAACTCCATGCGCACTTGGTGCTCACCTGCCGGAATCGGGGTAGCAGACTCGACGTAGAAGTGCTGCACTCCGCCCAGGTTATAGCAGTACTTGAGCTTGCCATCCTTGGCGTAGAGGCTCCAGCCGCCAATATTGGCACCCTGGGCAATGATCACGCCCTCAGCCCCCGTGGGTGGCACTTCGATTTCGGCAGTGACGGAGTGGGTTTTGTTTTTGATGCTGATCACACAGTTTTCTGACAGTCGCCCCATGCCGCCAAACAGGATCTGCGACGTGCCCTTGATCAGCACCGGCCGACCAGCGGTGTCCGGATTCAGGCGCGCCCCCAGGTCGTCGGACATCGGCAACACGTTGTAGCGCACTGCCTCGATCAGCCACAGGCGTTGCAGTTCGTGCAGCTTCTCGGGCATCTGCTTGGATAGATCGTTTGCCTGGCTCCAGTCTTTGCTGGTGTCGTAGAGTTCCCAGATGTCATCATCAAACGCCGGGGTCTTTTCGCCGATCAGCAGCCACGGCGTTTTGTGCCGCGTCACTGCCGTCCAGCCCTTGTGGTAGATGCCACGGTTGCCGAACATTTCGAAGTACTGCGTCTCGTGCTGTTCCGCTGCCTGGGCATCGTTGAACGAGTACAGCATGCTGACGCCCTCAATGGGCTGCTGCTGCACGCCGTTCACCGAAATTGGTTCAGGCAGCCCAGCCGCCTCAAGAATCGTCGGCGCGATGTCGATGACGTGATGAAATTGAGTTCGCAATTCCCCCTTGCCGCTAATTCTCTTAGGCCAGTGGACAATGGTGCCGTTGCGCGTGCCGCCCCAGTGCGAGGCCACCTGCTTAGTCCACTGGTAGGGGGTGTTCATTGCGTGTGCCCAGCCCACCGCATAGTGATTATAAGACTCCGGCCCGCCCAGCTTGTCGAGCCGCTCGGTCAGGAACTCTGGCGTCTCGAGGGCCGACATACCGTTGAAGTTCAGCATCTCATTGTAGGTGCCGTTCAGCGTGCCCTCAGCCGACGCACCGTTGTCGCCAATGATGTAATAGACCAGCGTGTCGTCGAGGATATTCAACGCCTTCAGCGAATCCAGCAGGCGGCCCACATGGTGGTCGGTGTATTCCATGAAGCCGGCGTAGACCTCCATTTGTCGGCGGAGTACGGGCTTCAGCGCCTCTGGCATGTCGTCCCACGCCGGAATCTCCTTGTGGCGTGCAGTCAGCTGGCAGTCGGACGGAATGACGCCGAGCTGCTTCTGCCGAGCAAAGGTTTCTTCGCGCAGCTTGTCCCAACCGGCGTCGAACCGACCTTTATACTTGTCTGCCCACTCTTTGGGCACATGGTGGGGGGCATGGGTGGCACCGGGCGCAAAATACATGAAGAAGGGCTTGTCAGGCGTCAGGGCCTTCTGTTGTCCGACCCAGGCCATGGCCTTGTCGGTCATGTCCGCCATGAAATGGTAGCCTTCTTCGGGCGTTTGCTTTGGTTCGACGGGCGTGGTGCCTTCGTACAGCGTCGGGTACCACTGGTTTGCCTCGCCGCCGATGAAGCCGTAGAAGTACTCGAAACCGCCGCCACCCGTGGGCCAGGCGTCGAACGGCCCGACGGGACTGGCTTCCCACACCGGCACTTCGTGGCACTTGCCAAATTGTGCCGTGGCATAGCCGTTGAGTTTGAGGGTGCGGGCGAGGGGCGCACAGGTGTTTGGCAGCACTGAGCTATAGCCCGGTGCGCCGCTGGCGATCTCGGTAATGCCGCCCATGCCGACCGTGTGGTGGTTGCGCCCGGTTAGCAAGGCTTGGCGCGTCGGAGAACATAGGGCTGTGGTGTGGAAGCGGTTGTATTTGAGTCCGCCCGCCGCCAGCTTTTCCGCATTTGGGGTCTGGCAGGGGCCGCCGAAGGCGCTGGATGAGCCAAACCCAGCGTCATCAATCAGAATGATCAGAACGTTGGGCGCACCTTGGGGCGGCCGCAACTGCTCGATCGGTGTAAATTTGGTATCTGGATCTTTGGCATCGTAGGTGATCAACCCCCTGCGCTCTACGTTCGGTATGGGCAGATGAGAACGATGCTTTTGATCTTTGAATTCTGACATTGTGTTGACTCCTAAAAAAGTTTTCACTCAGAAAAGCGATCGCATGGATATCCAAAATTTATCAATCGAGGTATCCTTTGATTCAGATAATGATCTTTATCTGCTGCATGTTAATGTAACGCATTGATTCAAAACCTTGTCTTATTTCATGCCAATTTTTGATTCTTCAGAACGTAAACGAGAAACTAATCAGGGCTTCCTAAAATAGGGCATTCTAATTAAGTGCCGACGCCTAGTGAATTTTCGAGAGCGTTCAAGGCAATATCGGTCACTGTTTTGATGCGGTAGTTGCAGGCTCTAGTTTCGGTTGAATTAAACGTGCCGTTCTCCCAATACTTATTGCTGCCTGCGCCGCCACCGCAGACACCAAAGTATTCGCACGTCTCCTGGCAACTCTTGACCCCAGCGGACATATCTCGATAAATGTCTTGAAATTTTGGCGTCGCGCAAACTGATTCTAGTGAGTCCTTAAGAACATTACCCAAAACAAAGTCACCGTATCGATCGGTCTTAACCGAGAGCAGCTCTGGATCAAAGGTGGAAAAATTGCCGTTATGATCAATACTGACAATAACAAACGGTTTATTCATGTCGGTGTGATTGGTGCGATCGCCCGCATAAATCAAGCTGCAAATGGCTTCGAACTCCCGCAGTTTAAAGGCACCCTCTGTTTGAGCCGCCAAGTCCCAAATCCGCTGCATAAAGGCGCGATATCGGACGGCATTATCGGCGGTATCCAGGGAAGAGGAACGATGAACGCCTTCCGTTTCTTCCATGTTGAAGCCTACATGCGTAATGCCATGCTCCATGAAGAAGTTAAAGATTTCATCTGGGTAGTCGAGAGAATCTTGGGTGATCACAGCAATCACGCTGGAGGGGATATCATTTTTCTGTAAATAGGCAATGCCTCGCATCGTACTGGCGTGGCTACCCAGCCCCGTGCGGGTTTTGCGATGGGCATTATGGAGCAATGCCGGCCCATCCAAGCTAACTCCCACATGAATATCATGCCGCTTAAAGCAATCACACCAGGCTTGATTAATCAGAATGCCATTGGTTTGAATCGAATGGTGTACCTTAAACGCAGTCGTGTTGAATTGGCGATCGGCTTCACGGATGCGTTCAAAGGCCGCCTCATAGAATGAAATGGGTGCAGCCAGAGGTTCACCGGCATGCCAGCACACGGTAAAGTCTTGCTGAAAAAATCGACTGGTAAAAATGGTCTGAAAAATGGGTTTGATTAAGTCAAGCGATAAGGTGTTTTTGAGATGGCGATCGGGTAAGTAGCAGTAATCGCAATTCAAATTACAGAATGAAGTCGGTTGAATGACGACTAACTGAATGGGACCAAAATGGGATAAATCAAGGAGTGGCACTTCGGTGAGTTCAGAAATGCCAGATTGGGGTGAGGGGAGAAGGGGAGAAATCGTCATCATCTAAATCCTGATCTTTCAAGACGGCAAGCGGGAAACAGCAATTCTGTGGAAGCCATTGCCCATCCAAATTGCAGTTCCCAAACTGAGGGTTAGCGTCAGCGTTAATAGTTACGCCAGTAGCCCCCGCCATCGCCCCAACCGTTACGCCAGGCACCCCCGCCTCCGCCATTCCCCCAGGCACCCCCGCCGCCTCCGCCATTCCGCCAGGCACCCCCGCCCCCGTTACCCCATGCAATAGCCACTAACTGTTCCGAACTGAGTTGCTCAGAAACCGGCAGCTGATTGGCTCGTTCTCTCACAAGGGTAGTTAGCCGAGACAGCCGCCCTTCAACAGTTTGGGGGGCAGTATCCGTTGCTGCTATGGTGGGTGTGGATGCGCTAATCGCAGATAACGCCACGAGAAAGCCCATTAAACTGGTTTTCGCCGTAATTTTCATAGTCTATCCTCCTGAAATGAATAAATTAACGAGCAGAGCCATTTCCTGAGACAGGCGTTGCTTCGGGGGGAATTTGAGCATGTTGCATGATCGTGGTTTCAAAGAAGCCCTGGATTAATTCCTTCGGCAGGGGCACAATCCCCTGAGCCCCAAACCAGCCATCAACCATATCTACATAAGGGCGTTCTCCTGTGACATACCCTTGCATTAGTCTGACCAACGAGTAGTTCACCAGGTTCAGGAAGGTCGAGTTATTTTCTGGCACCATGCAAGCCACCCCGTAGCGGGCATAGGGTGCAGTGGGTACAAGCTGGTAGGCACCTGGATCGATGCGTTGGGCCGCACCCCCAAGCACCACGGTATCGCCGGCCAGTGCGTCTACTTTGCCCTGCTTCAGGGCTGCAAATCCTTCCTCAACAGTTGAGATGGGCACCAGGATGGCTTGAGGCTGAAGCAACTTGATGACATCGTGGGCAGTTGAATTTTGCAGTACTCCAATCCGACGACCCGCCAAAGATTCGGGCGTCCCCAGGTCGCTCCCTTTCTTTGCAAGTAGCCGAATTCCTGAGATAGCGTAGCTGACGGAGAAATCGACATGGCGATCGCGTTCCCAGGTAAATTGGGTATCGCAGGCGATATCAATCTGCCCACTCGTCAATAATGGAATACGCGCAGCCGGATCATTTGCTTCCACCATTTGCAGAGTGATGGGTTTCCCGAGATCCTGCTGGAGCTGGTTTTTGATAAGATTCAGGACATCAATGGAATATCCAACCAATTGTCCCTTGTCATCGACATACGAGTAGGGAATCGCATCAAAGCGAGTGCCCACCGTCAGTACGCCAGTTCGGGCAACTTTTTCGATAACCGTTTCAGCCCAGCTTCGTCCTGGAAACATCATAGTTAAGATCAGTCCGAAGATCACGATCGCTGTTTTTTTCATCATTCCTGCTCACAATAAACGACTGAGTTAAAACAAGATTTTTTTAAAAGCGGAATTTTATCCCTAGATAGGGGCCGTGAAATTGCAGATCAACTCCAAGTTCATTCCTGTTGTAGTCAATGCTGGAAAATCGATAGCCCAGGAGGGCTGAGGTATTGCCCGAAAACATCCACTCAACGCCTGCGGTGGCAGACCAAGCCAAATTCAACCCGCTCACGCCAAATCCAGCAAAGTCTGCTCTTGCCCCTAATGCCCAACGGTGAGATAGATTCCATCGCAATCGACTACTCAAGAGGGGCGTTACAAAGGTTGCGCTGCGACCCAATTCTCGATTGGTTCCCAGGTTTGTACTAATATCAATATTCTGACTGAGCGTGTAAATCCGCATTCCAGCGATCACATCAAAAATCACTGGCCCTGCATCAAATTCGGTGGCGGCTGTGGCTAAGTTACCGTTGGCAAAGCGATAGCCTGCTCCCAGATCAAATTGTCCGTAGCTCACCGTAATGTCTGTGTCAATTCTAGATGGGATAATGTTTTGAAAACAGCAGGGAACATCTCGTGTGGCTGTGTTGTTTTGCCCAAGATTGAGATAGAAAGCATCCACGATGAAGCCCAGATGTTCTCTCCAGGCTTCCGCCCGCCCGATAAACCCAAAGTTTAGCGTACTGCTAAGTTTAGAAATAACGTCTTGAACACTTGTATTCCTATCAATATTGGTCGAAAAGTTACCAATGCTGACATTTCCATCAACACTGACCGGAATATAACCATAGGGTTCAAACGAAAATCTCCAGCGTGGAGCAGGTGACGGTTCTGTTCCTTCAGCGGGTGAATCAGCGCCATCTGTGGGGGATTCAGGCGATTCTTCAGACGATTGAGTAGATTCAGGGGGTGTTGCTGGGTTGGGCGCTTCATTGCTGGATGGGGCTAATGCTCCAGAGGAGGTTGCTGGGTCTGGCGCTTCATCACTCGATGGGATTGACTTTCTAGAGGCAATTAATCCACCGATTACTAACTCGCCACTGGGCTGGGTTGAGGGGCTCGTTGAGGCAGTGAATTGATTTGCGGTTAATTGATCTAGCCCAAATTCATGAATGGAAAATCCATTCGTTAACTGATCGGTTGAACTAATCTCTATAGGTATCGGGGGATGGTTAGAAAGAGATTGATTTAGATTTGACAACATCAAGGGGTGAAGTCCAGGTTGACTTTGATTAACCTGCTGCTGAGAGCGATCATTCTGCTGAACTTCGTTCCCTGTAGGTAAGGGAG
>DATNOY010000934.1:0-3014 GCA_036703495.1 Coleofasciculaceae cyanobacterium | reverse complement strand
CTCAATTCCAACCACAACATCGTTCAGTTTGTGTAAAAACTGTAAATTGAATTGATGATGGATTTGGGGGCAAAGCTCCAAGCACCTGCTTGGGGCATTGCCCCCTACATAGGGTTATGCCCTACATCCCTGAGCGCAGGCGATTCACCGGATTTGATATTACTCAGTTTGTCAGCCGCATTCTCTTGATCTCAGGGTTTAGGTTGGAATAGATCGTTGTCGTAATCAGCAAACAAGAGCGGCATCTTCTTGCGGAATTCAACGTCACCGAGCGGATCTGAACCCGTGAGTTGGCTTGCATGCTGACGGTTCATATGCTGAATCCTCCATAGATGTCCTGAGCAATCTGCTGCGCCATCTGTGCAGGTTTTTGGTTGGAGGATACCGTCACAGGCGGTAGCCGATCGATCGCTCCGCCCTGCTGTAGACTGGCAGGCAAGCCTTTTTCCGTCAAGAGCCGAGATAGCTCCGACTCGATCGCCCGCTGCAATTGCTGACGTTCATGGGGCAATAGGCTGATGTTTTCCAGAATCAGGCGATCGATTTGGATATTGAGATTCACAGCGTTGCCTCCGGGTTACTCCAGCGAAAATCGGACTCGTTGATCGGGCGATCGAGCTTGCGATACTCTATTCGAGCTGCCGATAGGACAATTGGCATCGTCACTGCGGTTGCAGCTTGGGCAGCCAGAAATGCCGCATTTAAGACCACACTATGAATATTACCGCCTGCCAAGTTGAGGCGGGCCAAATGTTCAAAATCTAGACCCTGAGTCGGCGTTTCGAGCGGAAAAGCTTTTTGCCAGATCTGCTGACGTTCCTTGATACCAGGAAAGGGAAAGTTGAGGATAAACCGTAAGCGGCGCATAAAGGCCGGATCGAGAGCATTTTTGAGATTAGTAGCGAGAATTGCTAAACCTGAGTAAGATTCCAGACGTTGCAACAGGTAATTGATTTCGATGTTGGCATAGCGATCGTGAGAATCTTTGACTTCACTGCGTTTGCCAAACAAAGCATCGGCTTCATCAAAAAACAAAATAGCTCCCCCGTCTTCTGCCGCATCAAACAAACGCCGTAGATTCTTTTCAGTTTCGCCAATGTATTTGCTAACCACGGCTGATAAATCAATGCGGTAGAGATTCAGACGCAGATCGTTGGCAATCACTTCGGCTGCCATCGTCTTGCCGGTGCCGCTTTCTCCAGCAAACAGGGCGCTAATCCCTAAACCCCGATTCATGCGTTGATTAAATCCCCACGTCTGGTAGACAGTGCTACGCTGCCGGATCTGATCGGCAATTTGGTGCAGCAGGTGGGTCTCTTCTGCAGGTAAAACCAGCGTATCCCAAGTGGCTTTAGGATGAAGGCGTTGGGCTAGGGAATCGAGCTGGGGTCGGGTACGGGTGAGGCAGGCATCCCAGAGTTGGGTGGAGAGAGCTTGGCTATTTTCGGTTGTACTGTGCTCAATCAACACTTGCTGGGCGATCGCGCCAATTGCGATCGGATTGAGATTAAACTGGCTGGACAATTGGGCCGGGCTACTGGGCAAGCTGGGAGTAGCAGATTTGAGAGCCAGTTCCCAGAGCTGCTGTTGCTCAATGGGAGTCGGTTTTGTCACATCAACGGTGTACGTTAACGGACCCAAATGAGCCTGAGCATCGCGAGTGCTGAGGAAAAACAGTCCGCCAGTGCGGAGCAGAAACCGCTGCAGCAGTGAGGTTTGACCTGGATCCGCGTCATGGGCATCCAGATAAAGGGCGATCGGCAACAGCAGACTTTCACGATGCCAAAGACGAGCCAGGGTTTCTAGTTCTTGGGTATGCGAGGGCAGCAGTTCTACAGGCAGACGGTAAAGGCGCAGCCCTAATTTGTTGGCCGTGTGTTGAGCGATCAACTGTTTGCTCAAGGAATCAATACCCGCTAGCTGCAGAATGGGAAATTTTGTCCAGGGTTGACTTTCTAGCGCCTGCAGGAGGCTGGCAACGGCTGCTTGCTGGGAGGGAGGAATGGGAATTTGCCACTGCGGGATCTCCAGCGGGATCTCTAGCGGAACCATGTAGGACGTGAGGCGATCGTCCAATTCATTTAACCCTTTCAGATAATTGACAATCCGTTCGTCAGCCCTGAGAGGGCTGGTGGTGAGGGGCTGCATCCCCGATTGATGAATCTCCAACAATCGCCAGTAGCGCAAGGGCCGTTCTGGAGAGACAACATCCCAGGCGGGTTGATCAAAGCAGGACAGGGCCAGGGCAAAAGTAGGATAACGCCGACTCAGATCATCTTGGGCCTGAGCACAGAGGGTAGCCATCTGGGTATCGAACTCCATGGCGGCACACAGCAACAACACCTGTTGTTCAAAGTCAGAAAGTCCAAACTGTTGACTGAGTAACAGCAGGGCAGGCGGTGGTTCAGTTGCCGCCGCTGCTGGAGCGATCGCCTCCACCCTAGCTGCATCGCTGGATTTAGCCAATCGCAACAGCCGCAGTCGCAAGGCAGCGAGAGCGGCACTCAGGTATTGCTCATTTGCAGCTTGCCACTGGCTATTCATGAAAGCAGCACGACCTTCTGCTGAGGGTTGAAAATGGGCGGTTGTTGCGTGTAGTCAATCAATAAACTATCCACCCCATCTACACGCAGCCGCACAAAATACTGATCCGGCGGAATCTCTTTGCCCCGAAACCGAAGTTCCTGAATGCGTTGTCCAAAAATGACTGGCTCAGGTTTAATCCAGATCAATTCGCGATCGCCCAGCAGTAAGCTAACTCGTTGTTCTGGTAGGACTGCCGGGATGCAGCGTATAGTAATTATCAAGTCTCCGTAGATTTCTCCACCTCTCCGAGTGCGTCGTTCTATCTGAATTCCCGCTTCTGGATCAATTTTAGGAGCAAGACTCAGCGACAGTTCGTTTGTTGTTCGCTCATGAGGAGGTTGATTGAAGGCAACTCGGACTGTGTAAAAGCCCGCTAGCCACATGCCTGGGCTACCTCCAGCAGGCAAGAGTTTGACCGCCAGGGTTTC
>DATNOY010000933.1:0-2173 GCA_036703495.1 Coleofasciculaceae cyanobacterium | reverse complement strand
AACTGCCGGTGTGATGAAACAGCATGTGATTGGGTTAATTAGCGGGACATCAGTCGATGGCATTGATGCGGCCCTCGTAGAAATTTCGGGTTCAACTCATGATCTAACCGTTGAACTGCTGGCAGGGCAAACCTATGCCTATTCAGAGTCCCTGCGATCGCAAATTCTTGCCGTCTGTGGCGGTGCTGCCATTTCCATGGCAGCGTTGGCCGAGTTGGATGACGCGATCGCCCGGGAGTTTGCCAAAGCCGCGATCGCCATTCAGATGGGTCAGCCGCCAGCAGCATTAATTGGTTCGCATGGCCAGACGGTTTTTCATCGCCCTGCCCTTCACCCACCTCTCAACCCACCGCTAAAGGCTACTCTAGGCTACAGCCTGCAGCTGGGACGGGGAGCTTTGATTGCCCACATTACGGGTATCCCCACGATCAGCAACTTTCGGGCTGCCGATATTGCTGCAGGTGGGCAGGGTGCGCCGCTGGTGTCGCCGGTCGATGTCTGTCTGCTCAGCCACCCCACCTATCACCGCTGTGTCCAAAACATCGGTGGGATTGGCAACGTTACTTACTTACCTGCGCTCCAGGGTTGCTTCACAACCCCCGCAGTCTCCGGCTGGGATACCGGCCCTGGCAACACCTTACTGGATCTAGCAGCCTATCGTTTATCCAACGGGGAACTCACGTTTGATCGCGATGGCAGCTGGGCGGCTCAAGGGACTCCTTGCCAAGACTTAGTGCAGCAGTGGCTCCAGCAAGATTTTTTTCAACAGCCACCCCCCAAATCCACGGGACGAGAATGGTTTGGGCAAGCGTATTTAGAATGCTGCTTGGCCGATGCCACCGCCTATGACTTGTCTGCAGCGGATATTTTAGCAACGCTGACCGAGTTAACCGCAGCCTCGATCGCCCATAGCTACTGCACTTTTCTGCCTCAAATGCCCGACCAAGTCTTGCTCTGCGGCGGCGGTAGCCGCAATCTTTACCTAAAGCGCCGAATTCAGGCTAACCTAGAACGGGCTTCAATTTATACTACCGATCAGGTGGGCTTGAACTCAGACTACAAGGAGGCGATCGCCTTTGCAGTGCTGGCCTATTGGCGAAATTGTGGAATTCCCGGTAATCTCCCGGAAGTCACCGGCGCACAGCAATCTGTCCTTCTAGGGGAAATTAACCTGGTAGTTAAATCCACGCAAGATTAAGATGCAGTAGCCAGTGAATTTAGCAGGGCTGCATGGGGCGGAATGATAAGGGCAAGTGTTGTGTCTCACACTTTTTTACTGGAGTCAGGACGTTGGATATTACAGGGAAATTGGCTTGATCGCGATGCCATGCCCATCACCGTGAAAGGCAAAATTTTGGTTGCCTGGAGCCGCGATGATTGGTTCACCATGGTGACAAAGTTAATCTTTCCAGGCAGCGAACGGGACGAAATCTCATTTCAATATCGGGGTCGCTTCAATGCAGGCGAACGCCAATATACGTTTGTGCTGCTGCATAGCCTGCTGGGGCGGGTTGAGGGCGAAGGCTGGGTTGCACCAGAGTCAATTGTGCAGCGGTACTGGGTGTTGGGCGATCGCCAACGCCGTACCGGGTTTGAAACGCTGCATCAACTCAACTCCGACAAATATTGCCTCTCTAGCAGCATCATGGCTGGACATTACTTAAACAGCACAATGGAAGCGATCGTTGAGCGGCAACCCGAGTAGGGACGACCCTATTCGAAATCCTGTTGTATTTGTCCGACGCCAGTTCCTGGATAATAGTTCGTCAAAATTTTCTCGTAAGTATAGCCTTGCTCGGCCAATCCCAACGCGCCTAACTGACTCATGCCTCTCCCTTGAAACGCATCAGCCACAATGTCATCGGAGGCAGCATACAAGGATTCCACAATACCGCCGCGATAGCTGACGAATTGACCGGCCGTTGCGTCAACGGCTTTATTAGTCGTGTCCGCTTCTCTCGCAACACCGCTATAAACCTGAAAGTATTCGTCGTCGCCGAGCTGGTAGAGGGAATTGACCGGCTTGAAGTAGTAGGTGAGGGCGTAAGAGCGAGCCGCCACTGCTTGAGCTTTCAGCGCTTCCATAGGCCAGCTGGGCGAAACTTCGCTTGCGACAACGCTATAAAGATATTGCCTCAGGTTGACAAAGTTGACGCCCCACAGATGGCTATCG
>DATNOY010000932.1:0-3707 GCA_036703495.1 Coleofasciculaceae cyanobacterium | reverse complement strand
GGGTTGTGTTCAGGTTTTATGTCCGGGTTTTATGCTCAGGTTTTATGCAGATTAAGGCTGCTGCAACCATTCTAAATTTTAGAGGGAGGGGCGTGTTCCCTCGTCAGGTAGGCTGGCGATCGACATCTGCAAGGAGCAACCGCAAATTTTCATTGTCGGTGGAAGCGCTAAAGCCTAGCGATAGATTACTCTATATCCTTGGAACACTCTATTTGGTGACTGGATGAGAAGGCAGCGGTGATTAGCCACTAGAAGCCAGCGATATCGGCAGAATAGTTCAAACGGGTAGTCGAAGCAGCTTCCAGTGGGTGTAGTTATTCTTGAGTGGGCTGTTAGAGAGGGTAGGGTCATGACATCATCTCAAAAGTTGTTGCAAGCGGGACTGGCAGCCCTCAAGCAAAAGGATTACAGCACTGCGATCGCCCACTTAGAAGCCGTGTGCCAGTCTACTCAGGAAGCTGTGCTGCAAGAGAGAGCCCAAGCCGGCTTGGTGAAAGCCTATGTCCGAGCCGGACGCATTGATCAGGCGATCGCCATTTGCCAAACATTAGCAGGCAGCAGTAATCCACAAGCCCACGCCTGGGCATCCCAAACGCTGTCCGATCTGGCGAATCGTTATCCTGCTAAGTTGACTGCGCCGACTGAATCTAACCCGGATGCTACAGGCTTTATCCCCCTCTCAGACACTCCGGGCAAAGCGAGAGAAAGGATTCGGCGCGAAGTGACTCCAGCAGCTCCCCCAACTCAGCCTGCTCTTTCCCATCCACCTGCTGTCTCCCGAACACCAGACCTGACGACCCCCACGCCTGTCGAGGTCTCGGGTGCGCCTTCCCCGCTGCCTTTCTCCCCTCCCTCTCCCATACCTGCGGCGGCTGTTCCCGCCTGGAAGTATGCGAACCGAGCGCAAAAATGGAGCAACTTGGGAACGGTCGATCGCTCCATCCTCTGGGCGGTGGTGGGCGGTACTGCCATTGCCTTGATTTGGGTGATTCGCACCTTGCCTATGGTGATTCAGGATAGCCTTTACTGGATTTGCTTCCAAATTGCTGTCCTGACGCCGCTGAAACAACTGGCTTCTGTGCTGACTCCGGCTAGCGATCCAGCCGTGGCAGTAGCGATCGTCTTGCTCGTTCTGTTCATTGCCTCACCCTGGCTGCTCGATCAACTATTGCAGCGGTTTCATACACTCAGGCCGTTTACTTTAGCTAATTTGGAACAGCAGAGCCCCGAAACAGTGCGGTTGTTAAAACGAGTTTGCCAGCAACAGCGTCAGCCGCTACCTCAGTTGGGCTTGTTGCCCACAGCCGCCCCGATTGCCCTCACCTACGGCTATCTTCCCCGGAATGCTCGGATCATCGTCAGCCAGGGTTTACTCGATCAGCTAGAGGAAGATGAAATTGCCACCCTGTATGCCGGTGAACTAGGTCATATTACTAACTGGGATTTCGGCGTTTTATCCTGGCTGACGCTGGTTGCCCAACTTCCTTATTTGCTGTACTGGCAAAGTGCTGCTTGGGGGGATCGCCAGCACAATCGCGGCTTGCAAGCGCTGGCGATTTTAGTTTCGTCTTTGGGCTATGGGCTGTTTTGGCTCTGCCGCTTGCCCGGACTGTGGCTGTCTCGGCTGCGGCTTTACTATAGCGATCGCGTCGCCGTAGATCTGACGGGTAATCCTAATGCGCTAACGCGATCGCTGCTGAAGCTGGCTATAGGTACGTCCCAAACGATTCAGCATTGGGAGCATACGAGCTACCTTTTGGAAAGCTTTGAGCTGCTCGCGCCCGTTGGCTACCGCAGTGCTTTGACGGTAGGTAGCCTCTATGCTCAAAATTCTATAGTGCTGGAATGGGAGCGCAACAACCCCTACCGCCATTGGCTTTCTCTGCTCAATACTCATCCCCCTTTGGGCGATCGCCTGTACTTGCTTACCCTTTACGCTCAACATTGGCGGCTGGAGCCAGAGCTAAACTGGCTGTCCCAAAATATGCGCAGCACTTCACCTCGCCGCACCTCACTTGGGCTGCTCCTCCGCCGCAAGTTTCTGCTGCAAGCGGCTCCGTTCGTGGGGTTGCTGATTGGGCTGACTGTAGCCATAACCTTGTGGGGGATGGGGTGGTTAGCGGATCGCCTGAACTGGCTGGAATGGGCTTGGTTAGCAGGCGATCAATCGGTACTGTTGGGCAGCGTCCTGATTGGCTTTAGCATTGGCATGTTTATCCGCATCAACAGCTTTTTCCCAGATATCAAACGAACCAATCTCCTAATTGATCCCCCTCTGCCAGATCTGCTGGTATCTGAAACCAGCCTGCCTGTAGACAGTCAACCTGTGCGGCTCCAGGGTATGCTGCAAGGGCGACGGGGCTTTGCCAATTGGCTGCACCAAGATCTGATGCTACAAACCCAAACGGGTATGATTCGTTTGCATCACACGTCGCGTTGGGGAGTTTTGGGAGACTTGTTGCCTCAGGCACTGCGTCCAACTGCTTTAATGAAACAACCTGTCACCGTAACAGGCTGGTTTCGGCGGGGTGCCACGCCCTGGATTGATCTTGAAACAGTTCAAGGCAAAGGGGCACTGTTGAAAAGTGAACATCCACTTTGGTCTACTGTCCTGGGAATTGTCGCAGCCTTACTAGGAGTTTTGGTGATTTTTCGGGGTGGAGCTTAAGAGAATGTTTACCCCGAATGTTTACCCCAGATGTATAACCCGATTCATAGGTTTCAAACTTTTCCTCAATTTCGCATTGAGTTTGGCAAATACATCAATCTGTAGCGATGGTTCAGCCTACAAAAACAGCCCAAAGTCTACTTATCCAGATATAGCGCTTCGCCCTAATTCAGAGTCTCTCTATCTTGGGAACGATTTTATATTTCGTAAACCTGACTACACTTCAGCCCCCAGGTTGATTTGGTTATTTGTTCATTCAGGATAAAAGTAGAAGGTAAGTTGAAAGATTAAGCAAGACAAGCGTCAGCAAAACTCAAAACGTTGTTAGAAATGCTGCTTACGACGCTTCAGAAGCTGCTGAAGCTTCAGTCGATGCTGTCAAAATCTTTTTCAACTAGTTAACTGCTCTAGTAATTGCTAAAGCGCTCAAAATAAATTGATTTTGGAGGAATTAACCATGAATTTTGCTCAATTGAAATCTTTATTATCTCGCTCAGTTCGATTTTTAACGATCGCCTTTGCTTGCACCTTGCTGTTGTTCTCTAATGCAGTACCCGCTTTTGCAATTGGCAGCAATTCAACCGATCCCAGAGAAGGTTCTGTGCATCTAGATGACATTCAGGCAAAGTCTGAAGAAATCCTTAAAAAAGATCCTCTGAACATGGAAGAAACTCAATCTGAAGCTAACAAAGGATTGAATGAAATTCAAGGGAATGCAGATGTGAATGATATGAGCCGTCCTAGCAATTCCCGCCAAGCCAAATCTGCGGCTGAGCAAGTTACCGAAGCTTTGAAAAAAGTAACGGGTAAAGACTAGGTTCCTACAGGCTAAAGTTCTGTAAGTGTCTGACTCACTTAAATACTTTTTGACCCTAATCTTGAGAAAGGTTAGGGGCTTTTATTGGGCTGTATTGGAGCCAAGACGGCTGCAAGGCGCATCAGCCAGGACGCAGGCGATCGCCGCAACTATGTGACGCATGCAGGTGAGGACGGGTGTGGGGGCTATGCTCCTAGCCAGGAACACGCGCACCCCATCTGA
>DATNOY010000931.1:0-3887 GCA_036703495.1 Coleofasciculaceae cyanobacterium | reverse complement strand
CCCCCCTCAAACCTTGCATAAAAGCCCAGCCGTGACCGTACTGCATATCTAAGAAGATTCATCCTAGAGAGGTTTACGACCATGGGCAGGCTACTCAATTTCCTGAAACAGCGATCGCCAAAACTCACCCGCTGGCTCATCCTAGTAGGGCTCAGCATGGTTCTCACAATTGCAGGCGCAAACGTCGCCACCGCCTTTTCAATCCGCTGGGACAGCGACGACACACCCATGTCAGCTTCCAGCCAGATGTCCGAGACCTCTACTCCCGAATACCACATGGCGCAGGCGCTGATCCAGGGTACAGCAGGACATCCCAACCTCAGCGGCAAAATTTTATTAGTGGAAACGCCAGAAGGACTAAATCTTTCCGGCAGGATCATAAACGTACCCCCAGGTTACCACGGCTTCCACATTCATACCGGCAACAGTTGCGCCGACAATGGCATGGCAGCAGGCGGGCATTTCAATCCCAATCAGGTTGAACATGGACGCTTACTCCAAGACGGATTTCAACATGCTCATGCCGGGGATTTAGGCAATCTGTCCGTAGATCCAAATGGCGTCGCCGTCTTAGATCAAACCTTTCCCGGATTGATGCTGCAAGACAGCGCCTACTCAGTAGCAGGACGCACCGTGATCCTGCACGAAAAACAAGATGACCTGAGCCAGCCCAACGGCAATGCCGGAGCGCGAATTGGCTGCGGCGTAATTAACCGCCTTCATTAAAACATTGTGCGACAAACACAGAGCCAAACCCGGATCATCTGACTGTTGCTTTACTGGCATCCTGCAGTTCACTGGGTTTCACCGTGACCTGCTGAACCTGATCCCGTCGCTGGATCTTGAACTGCAACGGTTGATTGATCCGGCTTTGTTCAACAACCTGCTGCAGCCGTTCGGCCGTAGTCATAGGTTGCTGATCGATCTGAGTAATCACATCACCAGGACGCAAGCCTGCTGCCGCTGCCGGACTATTGGGCATCACCTGCACGATAAGAACACCATTAATTTCAGGCACCGTCATCAAAGACTGAGGATCACGATTAGACTGCCGAGCCAAATCCGGCGTTAAGGTCAACATGCGAACGCCAATGTAAGGATGAGCAATTTTCTCACCCCGAGCTAACGCATCTTTAATAGTTTTAGCAGCATCAATGGGGATCGCAAACCCAATCCCCTGCGCATCTGCAAGAATCGCCGTGCTGATACCGATCACCTCCCCCTTAGCATTCACAAGCGGCCCACCAGAGTTACCCGGATTGATCGCCGCATCGGTTTGCATAAAATCTAACCGTTTGTCAGGAATACCGACTTGAGCACTAGAGCGATTCAGGGTACTAATAATACCCAGCGTCACGGTATTATCCAACCCCAAAGGATTGCCAACCGCGATCGCCCAATCGCCAACCTGAACACTGCTAGAGTTACCCAAAGGGGCCACCGGCAAATTCTCTCCATCAACTTTTACCACAGCCAGGTCAGAAGGTTCGTCTACTCCCCGCACCTTACCCTGAAGCCGCCGCCCATCTTTCAGGGTAACAGTAACAGTATCTGCCCCATTCACAACATGGGCATTCGTCAGAATCACCCCAGTGCGATCGACAATAAACCCCGACCCTTGACCCCGTTGGTGATACTCCTGAGGCTGCTGCGGCAAACTATCGTTGCCAAAAAAATCTCGAAAGAAGGGATCATTAAAGAAAGGATTAGGCGCAGGATTCACCGTCACCGTCCGGTCTGTGTCAATTCGGACAACAGCAGCTCCCACCCGATTGACCGCAGCCGTGACAAAGCTACCGCTACCTGCCTGAAGTTGAGATCCAGTGCCTTCGGTCGCTGTCTGAACAGTGGAAGCAGTCGGCAACGACGCCAGCCTGGGAATCAAGAGTTTAGGAAAGGCCTGTAGGATAACTAAG
Source organism: Coleofasciculaceae cyanobacterium (assembly GCA_036703495.1). GTDB lineage: Bacteria > Cyanobacteriota > Cyanobacteriia > Elainellales > Elainellaceae > Drouetiella. The sequence goes on along the minus strand of DATNOY010000931.1, from coordinate 1,971 downwards.
GTTAAGCCAACACTGAGCAGAACAGCAAGGGCATAGCCACCGATTTGCCGAAGCGGGAAGAAGCGTTGCTTATGAGAGGATGTCATGGTTTGTCCTCCAATTTTTATGGGTGTATTGAATAACTTTGTGTCGAAAAAATTAAGCTGAATGAAGTGAGAGAGACCAATTGCCGTCAGAAAAATTGGCAAGGCGCTCTGATCACTAGTTTAAAACTTTCTGCTCGGCCGCTGGGGCGATCGGCTTCTCCCTTCTTTAATCACAGATTACCGCATCACAGCGCATTGCCAGTCAGCGACAAGATTTTTGGCAAATTTGGCAACCTCAAGACCAGGATTAACAACTGCAACCCGGCATTAAGGTTCTCCAACACGATATCGGAGAACTTCAGTAGGGCATTTAGCAACCCCAACACGACATTGAGGTACCCCAACACGACATTGAGGTACCCCAACCTGATATCTAGACACCCCAACCTGATATTGGGGAACTTCAGTAGAGCATTTAGCAACCCCAACAAGCTAATGCAGTTTCTCAACAGGCTGTTGAGGTTCCCAAACAGAGTCGGGATGCAATTTTTTTACAAATCTTTGCGATCGCCTGGGTAAATTCAACTAAATCGGTTGGTTCTGCTGCCAGTCTGTCTCAATCTTTGCAAATTTTTGCTTAAGAGAATAGATGGCAGCAGTGGATAGAGTACAGGCGTAAACCGGATGAATTGACTCAGGAGATGCATCCATGGCAAGACTTAAACGCGGTTCCGAAGTTCTAGAAAAAGCAACGCGCCGGATGGCCGGCATGCGATCGATTAATCCAACGCTAGATTTTGGGGATGGGCTAAGTTTGGCAGAATATAATGCTCGCATTCAGACATTACAAATGCAGCTATCCAATTACAACACAATGCTATCTGGGGTAGATGAAGCGGCAGGTCAGATTAGGCTGTTGGAGCAAGAGTTGCGCAGCTATTCTGAAAAGATGTTAATGCGGGTAGCCATTCAGTATGGCAAGGATAGTTTGCAGTATGTACAGGCTGGAGGTAAGCACCGCAAGCGCAGTACTCAGCGCACCGTCAGCGCTACGCCAACGGCTGCCGTAACAGTACCGATCGCCGAAGCAGTGTTGACAAATGGCAATGGGACAAAAGCATCTGTCGTGAATTAAGTAGATCTGAAATAGGCAGATTGAGATCCCCGGATTCTTGAAAAGTCCGGGGATTTAAGCACAGGTTTGATGCTGAAGTCAGTGTTATCTAGGGAGTAGCCAGGGCAGGGCTAGGCAATTTAGCAGGCTGATTTGCATATTGATCGAAGTTTTCTCCGATAGATTAGTAGCAGCTTGTATCAGAGGATGAAGAATTTGAACAGCCAACTCGTTTGCAAATCGTCTCCATTTCAGCGATCGCTAATCACCCTGCGGTGGGCCGGTGTCGCTGCCGTTGCCAGTGCCTTGATCGCCTTCACGCCAGGAGCCACCCTAGCGCAATCTACCCAGCGGGATACTCCAACTGTACTCACATCGAATGTCCTCGTGGGTAGAGGTCTCTATCAGCAGACCCAGACCTATTTCTATAGTTTCACGGCCGGGCCAGGTGAATTAGTGTTGACCCTGGATGCCGATGCCGGAACCACAAATGGCAACGGCGTTGTTCCGGCGATTAGCTTACAAGACCAGGATGGCAATCAGATCGCTGATGTCAGTACCTATGCTACGCCAGGTGCACCCGCCCGTAGCGTCAAACGGGTTAGCTTATCGACCGTCACACCGGTGGTTTTGGTCGTAACATTGCCCGCAGGTACAACAGCAGATTATACCTATCGGCTCCAGCTCAGCGGCGCTTTGCAGATTGCTAAACCGTCGGACTCTAGCCACTAAACATTCAGTCATGGACTCTGCATGAATCAGGGAAATCTTGCTCTGCTTCACCAGAGGGTAGAGATTAGTGGCGATCGCCAGCCCAGAAAATGCAGGGTT
>DATNOY010000930.1:0-10858 GCA_036703495.1 Coleofasciculaceae cyanobacterium | reverse complement strand
TATCAATGCCGATACCCGGCAGCGGCGTACCGATATCGGAAAACAGAATAACGCCATCAGGCTGGAAAGCACGCCACGGCTGGAGGGAAACTTCGATCGCCACTTCTGGAATCTCAGAACGTTCGCGAAACGACGGATATTTCTCCCGCAGATCCCGATATGCCTTCATGTATCGACCCGCCTGCCGCATCATCCAGACGGGCGGACGATCAAGCGCTTCTCCGCGTGCGGCTCTGAGCAATAGAGGAACCTGGTTTAATCCGGTCATTTCAACTCCGCCATTAGAATAAATTATTTTTCTAAGCGCAATTCTTAAGCGCATTTGCTAGCTTACCATCCAGCGATCGCCCTGCCTGAGTAGTAGGCCGGTAAACCGTTACAAAAATTCAGATTAGCCAGGGATTTGACTCAGCATCTGACTCAGCAACAGTAACGTTTGAGGAAGAAACGTCTCGCGGCTTCATCTCGATCCGATCCTCTACCTGATCGCTGCCCGATCGCTACCCGATCGCTACAAGTGTCATGCTTCTCCTATACTCAGTTAGGTAGCGCATTGGGATGAACCAGGTTATGTCGGAGGTCAAGGCAGTTTACCCAGGCGAGGCGATCAGTCCAGGGGTTAGTCTAGGGGTCAATCCAGGGGTCAATCCCATTGTGACCGAGGCAAATTGTCCTCCCTTCTCGCTCGTGATTCCGGCCTATAACGAGCAGCTGGGAATTTTGCCTGTACTAGAGCATTTGCACAGCATTTTAGATGCAGCTCAGTGCGAGTACGAAATTATTGTCGTCAATGATGGCTCAACGGACGATACCAGTAAACTACTGCGATCGCTTCCTCGCATTCGCTTGATCGAACATCGTCGCAACTTAGGCTATGGGGCTGCTCTCAAAACAGGCATTCGCAACGCCAAGCATTCCCTGATCGTGATTACAGATGCCGATGGCACTTACCCCAACGAACGCATTCCAGAACTAGTGGCGATCGCCACCCAAGTCGATATGGTAGTGGGGGCCAGAATTGGGGCCAATGTGCGTTACTCCAAAATTCGCCGCATTCCCAAATGGTTTCTAGTGCACTTTGCCCAGTGGCTAACTCGCACCAAGATTCCTGACCTGAACAGTGGCTTGCGGGTGTTTCGCAAAAGCACCGTCGAGCGGTTTTTGAACATTCTGCCGGACACCTTCAGCTTTACTACCAGCATTACAGTCGCCATGCTCATGAACAATTACATGGTGCATTACGAGCCAATCGACTATCACATGCGGGTCGGTAAAAGCAAAATTAAGCCGATTCGCGACACCTTGCGCTTTGTGCAGTTGATTCTACGCACAGGGGTCTATTTTGCGCCGCTCAGAGTTTTCATGCCGCTGGCCTTGCTGTTCTTCGCAGGCTTTATGTTTACCTTCTGTCAGGATTTATTCGTTCGAGAAGATTTGACCGAGCGGACATTGATTCTGCTGATTGCCTCAACCCAAATTGCCATGTTTGCACTGCTAGCAGACATGATTGATAAACGGACTGGGAAGATGTGAGGTTGTAGGTAGACAAATCGGCAGAAGCACTCTATTACCTCATTGGCTGATGCTGTTCTAATCCGGCTAACCATTCTATTAATTCCTCTGGGAGTAAGAGGGAGCGATCGCCTTTGCCAAACCGTTGCAGCAGATCGTCCTGGACTTGCGATCGGCTCCAGCCTAGCCGTCTAATCTGCACAGAAATAGCCGCCAGAGTATCGGAAAGATCAAACACAAGCCACGCTTCATCTTGATCGGCTAATAGCGGCTGAGTTGGCAACATCCCCCTCTGTAGATCAACAGAGTCTAGATCAACAGAGGTTAGCTCGATAAAGGCATCGTTCTGTATGGAAAACTGTACTAAGGACCGTGTTCTAGACACCTCTGTCCAGGACAACGCCTCTGCCACGAGAATCGGATCACCCGATGCTAGAAACTGCTGCATGCGGTCTGCCTGACTTAACCCACTCTGACTTAGGCCACTCTGACTTAGACAACCGTGACCTAGATAGCCCTGGTCAGACTCAGGAAGCTCCGCACCGCCTGTAAAACCTTCTGGTAGGGAAGACAAAATCCGGTTTCGATCGGTATGAGATGAGGCATTACTGCCTGTAGATGGAGAAATTGTGGCAGGGCGATCGCTCAACTGTTGACCTCGACTGGCATTACCGCCTGCTGTAGATAATAAGCTTGTAAGACTATGAACGTTCGATGCGCCCTCAGCGCAAGCGAACGATTCAGTCGTATTTGCAGCAGGGGGGAGCGGGGGGTTTTCCACAAGATACTGAGGATGCCAAAGATCCCGATGACGATAGAGTGATCCACCGCCAATTCCGTATTGGGTTAATGCCTGAAAACGAGCCGTTGCTCCTACTGGTAAACTGCCTTGATTTAAGAGATCAGCAATCGCTCTGCGAATGCGTTCTCGGGCTGACTCAGATTGCTGCTGATTCCAGGTAGGTAGAGTGGCGATCGCTACCTCTACATCAGGTTCTTTAGCTTTATATTTACCCTTCAAGCTGCCATAGTGGAAATAGTGGCTATCCTGCACACATCTAGCCCACTCTTCTGCCCGTTGTTCTATTTCATGTTGGTGATTACACCAATCCTGATAGCCTGGCAAAGATTGAGCAGTTCTCACAATTTCATCAACTAAGGCTTGCCCTTCCAAGGGAACACCCCCTGCAATAACGTGATGGAAAATATAGGCACGCATAGCAATCCGACCCAAGAGGCGATTGGTTTGCCCTGGCCCTGTCCATCCTTGCTCAACCTCTGCATTCAAATCACTAACAAATTTATCGGCTTTACCGGAAACTCGAAACTGAGTTCGCCTGGCCTGTTTAAGAAATCGCTTAATTGTTTTGCGATCAACCCAGTTTTGCTGTTGAACAAGCTGCCACTGCGCTACAAACCGCTGCTGATCACTCCAAATTGGCTGAAAATCCTGATCCAGTAAATACGATCCTGCCTGCATCGGCAACCGATGAGCATTAAATAGGCTGGGATGTCCTTCAATCGCGTAGGGCTTAGGATTTGGAAAAATTTCTAGCTGTCCTGGCTTAACGTTAAAACCAGCATTATTTAATTGAGCAGCAACAACTGTAGCGAACTCCCAGGAGTTCTGAAACTCCTGAAACGGAAAGTAAAGATGTAAACCTCCCGAATAAGAACTAGTACAGGCAAGATAAGCCGTTAGCCCAATCGGTTCTAAGGCTGCAAGAATGCGAGAAATTGCAAAAGCATCCCGCTGAGGATGATAAACACTACCTCGATCAATATCGAGTAAACAGTAGCGAGTTTGCGAACTAAACCGCACCCCAAATAGATACTGACCTTGATAGAAAATGCGGTTAGTTAAAGGATGGCGGCTTTCCGTTTGCCAATTAGGCGATTGTGCCGGTTCAGGATGCTCTGCATAAATATAGTCAAACCGATGTGGAAATAGCTCAAAGAACGGATCTTCCTGCTCTTCAACATATTTAAACAGACTGGCAGATGCCTTTGTCATCATTAAAAACCACTCCAAGCCTAGAGAAACGCAGGATGGAGGGTCATGCCAAATAGAAGTCAACCTAATAGCTTGCGATCGCTAATAGGTTGGCTCTAAGATGAAGGCATGAACATTTGTACGACTTAACTTAGTGCCGCCAAGCTAATCAAGTTAAGCCGTTATTTCCATCCTGCAAGGTGATGGATTTTTGCCCTAACTGCAAAGCAGCTAGGGCTTTTGCCTTAAGAAGATCAAAAAACTGGAAATTGAACGTTTCTAGGTTTTTGATCTGTTAATCCAGGGTCACTCTAGCAGTAGCGTTAGCCTCACCTTAAGAAAAGTAAGGATCAAATGATCAAAAGATCAAGGATGTAACCTTTTTCTGAAACCATTAGTAGATAAGCGTTTCAGGCTGAGAAAATGTAACTTTTAGATCAAAGTATGGGTATTTTTGGGTCAAACCAGGGGTATTTTTAGGTCAAACCAGGGATATTTTGGTGTAACCTATTCTCTACATCTAGCGTTTTAGCTTGATCCGACTCCAAGAGCTACGCTAGGGAGTGACTGAGCGATTGTCCTCTCACAAGATGTAACTGTTGGGTCAAACCAGGGAGTTTTATCGGCTAAAGTGTAACCTTAGCTTGACCCACTCATTCTGTAACTATTGGGTTGAACCGGGGGATTTAAGGCAAATGACCGAGAATACTACCCAGGATGAGACAGAGTGGAGCGATCGCTGAAAACTTTACCCAACAGTGGTTTCGGAGAATATTAATTCAAAAATGCTGTAACCTTTAGGTCTAACCTAAGGTATTCATTGAGTCTGGGTCAATCTTGAATAGGATGCTGAGGTTAGTTGCTACAGAAAAAGTCCGTAAAGCCTCGCTTTATAAGCTTTACAGCTATTTTGAGTCTGGCGTTACAAGGCATAGAGGTCACTATAGGTAGAATAGGTTATGCTGATTGGGCGCTATATATAGCGTTGTCTGTTCATTGGGAATGTAACCAAGGTTTTAATGCTTCATCGTCCTAACTTGACCCGCTACAGCTATAGAACGGTGGGCTTATGGCTAAAGCCAAATTATTGTTTGGGAGCCTTGCTCCGAGAAGCTTTCAAAAATAATCTAGACTTAACTCAGTTGAAAATTGCCATAGAAGGTCAGAAACCCAAATAGACCTACTGCACAAGGGGGGGTGCAATAGATCTATTTGGGTTTCTGAAATTAGAGATGACTGAGACGGAAACTGACTTCTGCTTTAGCTACGTCCAGAAGGTTGCCCTGTTGTAGTGGCAATCTCTCCCGTTTCCATCAGCATCTTGAACCGTCGTAGTTCGCCTCCAATCTGCTGCTCTGGCTCTTCACCAAATAGCTTGGCGATCGCTGCTCCCACAGCCCCTCCAGGCGGGTTGTACTCCATGACTACTTTGACTTCAGTTCCCCGTCCTTGGGAGAGCGGCTTAAAGCGAACAAAGCCCGAATTGTCGATGTCAGACTCCTCGACCGAAGTCCAGGCAATCCATTGATTCTCTTGTTCGGTGATGATCTCAGCATCCCATTCTACTGACGCCCCTAAAGGTGCATTGGCGATCCAATGCGATCGAGTAGGAGTAATTTCTGTAATGGACTTCAGGTGTTTCATGAAAATGGGTAGATTTTCCAATTTTCGCCAGAAACGATAAAGTTCCTCTGGAGAGCGATTAATAGTGACGGTCTTTTCAACCTTGATTGTCTTGTTTAGACCCGTAGCTTCAGTGACTGTTTCTTGCAAGCTCTTTTGTCCCTTGGCTCCGTGGTAAGCCAATGTGCCTCCAGCCAGTGCAACTAATGCGCCTCTCAACGACCGTTGGCTTAATCCCATCAGCACCATCGCGCCACCTGTAATCAAAGATGACCAACGCTCTGTGTCACCAATCCCGTCAGATTGCTGTTCTAGTTGACTGTTGCTATTGTCCGATATAGTTTCCATACAATTAGCTCTCCTTGTTCGTCATGGTTAGTAGATTCTGGATGTCTACCTACTATCTATGGCTCTATTTAATGTCTACGTGTTGTTCCCAAGATTGAAACAACCAAGTTCACGAGACGATTCAGATAGAGTCTTTATCTTTTAGTAGCTGTCCTGCCAAAAGGGTTAATGCTCCTAATCCAGCGATCGCTCCCCATTTGGCAGCTGGGTGAAAGTCAAACCATTCCAGAAAGCTAGGAATAGTTTTGTCACCATAGTCTCCCCGTTCTGTGTCATAGCCTACGATAGGCTCATATAGATTATTGGGATCATCTTGAGATTTCAGCGTCTTTGTTCTTTGTCCTTCTACGGCAATGAATTGCAAAAGCGTATCGGCCAAATGGGGAGAAACCTTTTGTAGCAAGTCAAGTGCCCGGCCAGTGTCTCCTACAATGATGTCTCGGGTGGGATGCTCCGCAACATGCAAAATTGCGTCTGCAACCAGCTCTGGCTGATAGTATGGAGGAATTCCTGTAGGTTGAACTCCCAATTTGGTTCGAGCTTTGTTGTAAAAGGGAGTATTGATGGTAGCAGGCATAACATTAGTAACACTAATGGGTATGCCGTCATGGTGTAGCTCAACACGCAGCGAGTCGAGAAACCCTTCAACGCCATGCTTAGATGAAGAATAAGCGCTTTGCAGCGGCAGCGATCGCCGGCCTTCCATAGAAGAAACGGCAATTAATGCACCTCGTCCGGTTTGCTTAAGATGAGGTAGAGCTGCCATCGCGCCATAGACTTGACCCAAAAGGTTAACTTCAATAACGCGCTTGAATTCTTCTGGTGTGACTTGCTCAAAAGGGGCAATTAGTCCTGTTGCGGCGGCATGAACCCAGGTGTCTAATCTGCCGTAGTGTTCGACAGTTTTATCAGCGATCGCCTTGACCTGATCAAACACTGCAACATCGGCAGGGATGGCGATCGCTACACCACCCGCTTGTGAAATTTCATCGACTAAAGAATCTAATCCTGACTGGCTACGAGCAGAAACGACTAGCTTAGCTCCTCTTTTAGCAAATCGCTTTGCCGTCTCTCGACCAATGCCGCTAGAAGCTCCAACGACTACGATTACCTGTTGACTAATCGGTTTGAGTTGAATTGTCATCATGTCTGTGAGTAATAAGAAGGTCAGGAAAAAAAGGTGGCTTTTCTGACAGCTAGGTGTCAAAACAACAATTTCTCAAACGTCCGTTTAAATAGTGAAAAACAGGAACTGTGAAAAAGTAGAGCATCCCTAAATTTTCATGCCCTAAATTCCCATGAAAATTTCCCGCTACGCTAGAAACAGCGAGAGCTTCAGATTTTATTCAGTTCTTCTCGTTGAGAGGTTCAAAGGAGTAATAGGGATCTGCGCAGAACTTCGGTTCTAGCGCTCTTAAATTCCCTCAAAAATAGGTTTAGCTTTTGGCGCTTTTGGGAGATGTAAAATTTTTTACTCTCTCTATTAATTGATCCAAATCAATTGGCTTATGAATTAAGTCATCAGCGGCAGCTTCTAAATCTACCTCTCTAGGCATCTCTCCGTAGGCAGTGACTAGCACAATTGGAATATGGGGCAAATTGCTGTTTCCCCGAATCTTTCGAGCGACCTCATAACCATCCATATCTGGCATCATCACATCTAGCAGCACCAGATCCGGTGGAAAACCTTCGATCTTCCTCAAAGCAGAACTGCCGCTGTTTGCAGTATCAACTGTATAACCTTCTGCTTCCAGTAAAATTTGTAACAGTAGTGCATTATCAGCTAAGTCATCTACAACTAAGATGCGGCTTGCTTTAGAAGATAGCATGAGCAAAAACCTAATACTCAAGACTAGGGGGATATTACTCGTCCATTGTCCTGCATAAGTTTTTTGAATGCCTCTCGCTTATGAAGTAGATCTAGGAGCCTTTTAGACAAGCGGAGATATCACTCTATGCGTACTCGGTGAGATATTTTGCACCGCAGGCAGACGGATGATAAATGAAGTGCCTTGTTGAGGAATAGACTTGACCTCGATGGTGCCTTGATGCGCTTGGATAATGCAATGTGACAAATATAGTCCTAAACCACTCCCCGATCGCTTATGATTGCCATGCCGGAAGCGCTCAAACAGCATCGGCTGATCTTCGAGGGAGATGCCAATCCCTGTATCTTTTATTTCAATGATTGTAAACGGCAGCTTACCTTCGTCTTCATCAGAGGTATCAAATTCATTCCTCAAGGTAACGTCAACCGAGCCTGCCTCAGTGAACTTAATGGCATTGCCAACCAAATTAGTTAACACTCGCCGGAGTTCTAGATAGTCTCCCATAATAGTGGCTAATGCAGGTTGAGCTAAGACACTGTCATCCACCACGACGTTGAAACTGAGGGAAATGTCTCGCTCATGGGCTAGATGAGTTAGCTCTTGAATAACTTCTTGAGTTAAATTTTTTAGATTACAGGGAGAGTAAGTCAGGTCTTTTTGACCCGCATCATGCCGGTAAACTTCTAGTAAGGTGTTGACCATCTCAATCAGATTCTTATTGTTGCCCATCATGCTACTGATGACTTCTTGAAGATCAGGAGTAACGCTGCCGAATGCTTCTTGAGCAATCAGCATTAACATCCGATCCATAGCAATCAAGGGAGTTCTTAAGTCGTGGGTTAGCCGTGAGACAAAATCTTCTCGCTGGCGAGCCATCTGCTCTTGCTTACTGATACTGTGTTTGAGACGGAGCAGTGCCCGAACTCTAGCCATCAGTTCATCCACATCCATCGGTTTGCGAATGAAATCATCTGCGCCTGCGTCTAATCCTTGGACTACGTTAGATTGCTGATGAGCTGTGAGCAGCAGAATAGGGATAAACGGCAGCTGGGTGTTTTGTCTGATCTGCCGTGTGACCTCATAACCATCCATCTTGGGCATCATGATGTCCAGCACAACCAAATCAGGTGGAGATTTCTCAATTTGCGCAAGGGCTATTTCACCATCTTCCGCCAAGCTAACCTGGTAGCCTTGCTCACTGAGAAGTGTCTGAACTAAAAACAAGTTGTCGGGAACATCATCTACGACCAGAATATGATCCGGTTTATGAGGGGGTTGGAGAGGCATAGTCAGCACTTAACTCAATAGTCGGGCGCAATCATGAGTCAGGGAATTAAATCAGCTTATAGAATTTTCTTTGTCACAAAATGTTTTTTTAGACAATCAGCGATCGCTATCTCATGAATATGATCGCTTCTGTTATAGCAGCCCTAGATGATGAGTCAAAAGAGGCTAAAGGGGTAATACTGTATTTTTATAAATACTGTGTGATTATCAATACTGCGAGAGTACAGTCAATCTTTGTAGTCACTGATACCTTGGTAGAACTGACATTGACGCTTTCAAAGGTGCTTCAACGACTAGTTTATCCTGAATTTCTCTGGTTCTGCGCTAGTTTGTGTTGGGGCGCGGCTAGAGAATACGCAAAGTCTGATGTTTATATCAAATTGATGATAAACAAAAGCTCAAAGACCAATGAAAAGTATCATCGGCCTTTGAGCTTTTGTTTAAGCTACTTGAGTTTGGATTGCTCCGTAATTTGGCAGCAATCTACATATAACAGCGCAGTCTCTTTGCTACAAAACCCACCAAGACGATTCCATTCATTAAAATCTCCTGAATGAATCTAAGACTAGGATTCCCGGCGACTGTTGTATCCAATAACCGCAATCTTGTGGCGATAGATTAATTCTGCGCCATACCAACCCGTGATCCCAAGCAGCGTTGCCACAATCAGTGAAATAATTAAACCTGTAGGCAGCACTGCATCGGCTGGATTGTTCCAGCGCAGTATCCAATTCACCAGGGACAAAGCTAGAACAGCGACATTTCCTAACATATGTGCCCAACCGGCTGTACGTTTACGTACTCGATCGATCCTTAAAAAATCCATCATTCCAGTTAAGGCTGCAAGGATACCACTGGCAAATCCGGCCCCGATCAACCATAGTGAGGCTCTAGCCCAGAATGGATCATGAGTTAGCCAGTAACCTACGTCACTGCCAAATGCGCCTATCAAAAAACCAATTGGAAAAGTGACAATCAGTGGATGAAAAGGGTGTCCTGCGATCGCAACAGTACTCGGAATACCACTGTCTCTATATTCTTCTTCACGACTTTCAATTAGGGGCGGAATACTAGGGGTCTGTGTCATGGTTACATCCTTTGTGGGTGAACATCTATTCTGAGTTGAATCAATAGCAATCTAGAACGAAGGAATTTGCTGCACTACGGTGAATGCATGAAGCAGCAGTTTGCCTTTGTAAGCGTTCAGCTTTTCAAGCTGTAGCGAAATTCCTTCTAGTTCAAAATTCCGCAAATCTAAAAGCTCCATCAGCTTCTCAAACAATGCGGTTGCAAAATCTAGGGATAAACCTTGCGCTTCAGCAGACAAAATTTCTAAAGCAATCCGCTGACCGTTATCTTGGACAGACGGCTTGGCTACAGCTGAAAATTGCTTGGTTTCTTGGGTCTCTTGTAGCCAGATGCTGGCGCTTAAGGAAAATCGATCGTCACCGGGTAGCCCTAATATGGCCTGTTGAACATCGATTGCCACAGGTCGATTTTGGATACGTAATTCCAAGTTCTGCATTTTCTGACGCAGATAGTCAGAGCTTAATGCCCGGTTCAGATCTGCTTCTGTTAAAACAATTTGAGCAGTTGCATCTGTAGGCTGGGTTAGCTCAACTTTACCAAAAGCAATACTTAAAGGATTGATGGAAACACTGCTGGTATTCAACTCCATCGATTCCACTCTAAGATCTTGCTTCATCACCATGCCTTCTCCTGCGATCGCTACAGAATCCAGCTTTCCCTGAACCAGCTTAAGAGGATCTGTGCGAATGTCAACATCAAGACCCTCTACCTCATCCAGCTGGCTCGTGATACCCAACTCAACCGCTTTGCTAAGCGCTTGCTCCCCCAAATCTGGTTTATCTTGCGTCACTTTCTACCCTTCTTCTATTGACTGCTCAATATCAAACTAGGAATTTCTGAATGGATAAAACGGCGCTAGATCACTACGGCTGGTCATATAGTGCTCGTAGAGCTAGCCTTCCTTGAAGCCTGTAAGCTTAGCCTGACTGAATTAGAGACTTTTATCCATCTATCTAAAGGCTAAAGGTGGTAAAAATTTTAAAAGTGGTTAAGAACTTGTAGTAAAAAATACTCAAACGCTTTACGTTAGCTTAAACGTTAGCTTAATCAGAAGCTAATTAGAATCAAAAGAATTGCGCTGCTCAATATGCGCTCTGTAATTTATTTCGATTAGCTGGTTTCTCAGTTTCTACTATTTCTAAATTTCTACTATAAAGTCAGCATTTTTGAGTTCGAT
>DATNOY010000929.1:0-3359 GCA_036703495.1 Coleofasciculaceae cyanobacterium | reverse complement strand
TTAAAGCCCATAAGCCAGACTTAATTGTTTTGGGAGTCTCTGAACGCAGTTCTCTAGAGGAGCGGTTCTTTGGTAGTGCAATTGCCGAGCTTAGTAAACGCCATATTGCCCCGTTGCTGATTGTTCGACCACAGCTACTTTCAGCCTATCGCAACGAAGAACTTGAGCTACGCTGTCGTCATCTATTCCAGCACTTGTTGATTCCCTACGATGATAGTAAGGCAGCCAACTATACCCTGGCGAAAGTCAAGCAATTAGCTCAGGAGCGTCCTCCAGAAACCCTGCAGAACTGCACACTCTGCTGGGTAGCCGAAACCGGTGGATACACTGCCTTATTGGAAAATGATGACAGCAAAGTCATCCAGAAGCAGCTGACTACCGCTCAAACCCAGCTAGAGTCTATGGGGATCCAGGTTTCGCTTCACACTGCCCATGGAGAGCCGATTCAAGAAATTCTTAAAGCGGCTGATGAATCTGATGCAAGCGCGATCGCCTGCTCTTCCGACAGTTTGGGCAAGTTGATCGAGTGGTCGATTCCAAGTTGCGCAGGCGAAATTTTGCGTCGGAGTTGGCATCCGGTTCTATATTTTCCGCCGGAAAGGTAAGCATTTTTTGCCCAAAACCTAGCTGGACTGGAGCATCCGCTTTTACCGGGGATACTGTACGACAACTGCCGTTCCGGTGGCAGTAATCAGCAGCAAACTTCCCGATTGATCAACGTTAATGGTGCCGGTATCCATCTCGATGCCAATCACTGCATTGGCTCCCAAGCGGGCTGCCCTCTGCTCTAGTTCAGCCAGGGCATCTTGCTGCCCGCGTTCAAACACACGCTCATAGCTAGCGGTACGCCCTCCCACAATGTCGCGAATGCCTGCAAAGAAATCTCGGAGGGCATTCGTTCCATAGACTACTTCTGCCGTTACAACCCCTAAGTAAGACTCGACGATCGCGCCTTGAATGACATCAGTTGTTGATAGAATCATGTACTGTCCTCACGCAGGTTTGTAAATCTCCTCAATGACACTATCATTCATGCAGTTGACCGTGAACAAAAATCTTTTGTGGACTACAGGTTTACTTGTATTGACAGGATTAACAGCTCTAACGCCGCAGGCTGCTAATGCTCAGGTGCAGGTTGCCCAGCAGGTTGCCCAAAATCAGAAACCTCAGACGAATGACGATCGCTTGAATGATCTGCTAGATCAAGGGCGAAAGCAGGTAGAAGCGGGAAATTTGGCGGGCGCTATTGCTATCTACCAAGAGGCTTCTACCCTACAACCCGACAATGCCAGAATTTTCTCAGCGATCGGCTTTTTGGCGGCGCGGCAAAACAACTTTCAGGCAGCCGTGGATGCTTATCAGAAAGCAATTGAGCTAGATGCGAACAACAGCGATTTTTACTATGCCTTGGGGTTTAGCAAAGCTAACCTGGGAGACAACGCAGGAGCAGCAGACGCCTATCGCCGGGCAACCCAGCTCAATCGCAACAATGTATCTGCCTATATGGGTTTGGGAGTGGTATTAGCTCGTCAAGAAGACTATGCAGGTGCGATCGATGCCTATCGGCAAGTGCTGGCTAGCCGTCCTAATGATGCTCAAGTCTTTGAATTTATTGGCTCTGCCTATCTTCAGGAAAAGCATTACCCGGAAGCGCTGGCAGCCTTGCAAAAAGCTGCACAGCTTAATCCTAGAAGAGGAACTGTTCAGCTGAATTTAGGGGTGGCCCTCCTCAACACGGGGGACACAGCAGGCGGGATGGCAGCTTTTGAAAAAGCTGCACAGCTGGAACCCCGGAATGGCCTGGTTCATCTGCAAATTGGCGACATTTTTCGGGCTCAGGGAAATCTTGACCAGGCGATCGCTCAATATGAACGGGCTAGCTCCGTCCAGGCTGACTTACAAGAACCCCATGTGGCCATTGGCGAGATTTCTCTAGAGCGAAAAGACTATATCCGGGCGATTGTTGAATATCGGGAAGTCATTCAGTTGTCCCCTCAAAACGCAGATGCTTTCTTCAATCTGGGCAAAGCTCTAGAGGGGCGAGATCGTAAGGATGAGGCGATCGCATCCTATCAAAAAGCGCTTGATTTGTATCAGCAGCAAAATAATGCAGATGGCGTCCAGAAAGCAGAAGATGCTCTCCACAAGCTACGCTAATCAGGCTGGCAGAAAATCGGTTCACAGGTTCTGTATTGCTAACCCTTCCTTCGACCGACCCTAGACGATCGCCTGTACGTTACTGTATTAGTGGGCTGCACACAAGCTTCTGTCTCATTGTTCGGTCTGAAGTCTAGCGCGACTCTCCCCATGTTCCAGTCCATTACCAAACTGCCGCGTCTGCTCTCCCTTGGGCTAACCTTCCCGCTAATTTTTTTAAATGGTTGGTTGCTAGTTCTGTTGGCCCAAGAACTCCAGCCCCTTCTGACTATCTTAATCACTGCAACCTTGATTGCATTTTTGTTGGATTACCCGATCCGGTTTCTCAAAGATCGGGGCATCAATCGCGGGGTTGCAGTCGGAATAGTGCTGCTGCTATTTCTCTTCATCTTGGGGGTGCTAGCAGTCTACCTGGTGCCCTTGATCCTACGGCAGGCTAATGAACTGCTCATCCGCTTGCCAGAATGGATCAAATCTGGACAGCAGCAGCTCAAAACGCTGGAAGATTGGGCCGTGGCGCAGCAATTGCCCATTGACATTAGCACTACCTTTAATCAAATCGTAGCTCGCTTTACAACCGGACTGCGATCGTTTACTAGTCAGGCTTTCAGTATTGTGTTTGGGGCGATCGGCAGTGTCGTCAATGTTTTCCTGACGTTGGTCTTCACTATCTTCCTGGTGCTGCGAGGAGAAAGTCTGTGGAGCGGCATTTTGGGATGGCTACCCACACGATGGAATGACCAAATTCGCCAAGCGCTGCCGTTGAACTTTGAACGGTATATAGCCGGTCAGGCGACTATGGCAGCCATTATTAGCTTGGCGCAAACGACGGCTTTGCTCATCCTACGCATCCCACTCGCTCAACTCTTTGGTGTCGGCATTGGGGTCGCTAGCCTCGTCCCTTTTGGTGGCACTACCACTATTTTGATTGTCAGCCTGCTGCTGGCACTGCAAAACTTTTGGTTAGGCGTTAAGGTTCTGGTGGTAGCAGTCATCATTAACCAAATTATTGAGAATATTTTGGCTCCTCGGATTTTGGGAGAAATTACTGGACTTAACCCGGTCTGGATGCTGGTTTCACTAGATCTAGGCGTCAAGCTGGGCGGTTTTTTGGGATTGGTAGTGGCTGTGCCGATCGCCAGTTTTATTAAAGGTTCATTTGATGCTATTCGCACCACCCAGCCTGATCTAAAACTAGAGCT
>DATNOY010000928.1:0-2471 GCA_036703495.1 Coleofasciculaceae cyanobacterium | reverse complement strand
AAGGGAGTAAAAAATGAATATATACATCTAAAAACTACTCATCAAAAACTAAAAATTACTCACTATATGTTTCTGAGATACCTTGAGTAGACTGAGTAATATATATATCAATGGTTTTGCCCTGAGTAGTGCCCTGAGTAGAGATAAGCGTACCCTGAGTAGCCTGAGTAGAGAGTGAGTAGGGAGGCGCGATCGCATTTTCTTGATTCACGCAAAAGAGGCACCCCTGCTGCCAGAAGTGCCTCTTTTTTTAAGCCATGCGATCGCCTAGAGTAGCCAGTCAACCAATCTAGAGATCTGCCCCTTGTACTCCCTGAGACTAGTCCCCTCGATCGCATCGTTGATGACAGACTCGACGTTACTGCCGTCTAGTACCCCGTTGACCTCGGCAAGCAGCTTCTTTGCTTCATCGGTGTACCCGGTAAGGCGATCGCTCACATTGAGGATGGTATTGGCAAGTTGCCCGTCAATCCCTGTCAGCGCGGTGGCGACGGTGGAGAGTATTGGCTGAGCTTTGCCCGCTAACTCGATCGCCCGTTGCGGCACATCCAGTACTTGTCCCACTGGCAGAGACTGGAGGACGTTCAAATTAGGGTTAAGGTCAGCGATCGCCCTCCACTGAGACGAATTGCCCAGCTGCTGCTGAGCGATCGAAAGTAAGGTATCTTGGGGTCTCGCGGTGGTTGTTGGCATCAGGTTAACTCGCTAATCAACTCTTGAATGCCAGCCGGATTCTTTGCCATTTCTAGCAATGATTCATCTTTGGTTTGAACGTAAAGCGATCGCAGGAATTGCGAAACTTCGTAGGGAATTTGGCGATCGTCTATCCCTTCGTCTTTGCTCTCTTCAATCACGGCTTGAACTAGATCTTTATGTTTTTGTAGCATTAGTTAGCCTCCCGATACGGTGTCGTTGAAATCGTTGCCAGCGGTTCGGACAGTGCCAGAGATCTGGTTGTATTTGCGCACCAAACGCATGTACTCACTGAAATTGTCATTCGTGTAAATCCTATTGGCTGCTTCAACCAATTTATTCTTAAATTCGGGCGATCGGAAATATTTTCTGCCTTCATCAGTTTCGGTGTCAGTGTTGCGAGACAACACACGAGCCAATCGAATGCCGTTAGTGATTGAGTTTTGCAATGAGTCGCCACGGCTGAAATGCTCAACCATGTTAACGATCGCCTCTTCTGCAATCAGAGACGGGCTACCATTCTTCTGTTTGACGCCTCCAAATGATTCGTGAATGCCCTTTGACCCTAACCCCACCATATCGTGAGTAACTGGGTGCGCAATGTCGTGAGCCTTAGTTTGCTCAGCGGTGAAGCCGTTGACCCCGCCTTCCTCAAAGCCTTGAGATTTTGCCCATGCTGCCGCTTTTCTTCGGTACTCTTCCTCAGATGGCACTACCCCGGCTTTAGGTTTGCGCCCCACCCATTGATCTTGGATTGGAGCAAGGCGATCGGCTATCTCATCCTCTTCCTTGTGGAATTTACGAGCTTGCGCAGCATCCGCCCATGTCGTGTTATAAACTCCGGCATCCAACTGCTCGGTCGCCATCCGACGAGCTTTCATGCCTAGTTCAATCTTGTTGAAATCTTCTTTGTCTAGCGGGACGACCTGACCATTTTTGATCTTGCCCATATACAACGAAGCATAATCTCCTTTTGTTCCTGGGGGCATCGTTGTCAGTGATCTATACAAAGCGTTGCTAGGCGAGGTTTTACCAGTAGCAAGGATTACGTCATGTGTGACAAGCACAACGTCACCTTCTTTGCCTTGCGATCGCGCTGCATCTAAAACAGAGGTAGCCATGTCGCTTGCCTTTTGAACGCCAACTTTAGAAACTTTGGAAATACCAATAACATTTTCGGCGGTCGGAACCAAAGCATCAGCGTAGCGAGTATGGACGGAGTTGATCGGTCCTAGATCACCACCATCAAATTGAGCATTGCTGCTTTTGCTGGGCAAGTACATTTCAACTTTGACTGGCTTGCCATCGCTTGAGGTGCCAGTTACCCTGATGCCGCCGCCGATAGGTCTACCTTCAACCCCGTTCACATTCCCGTACAATTGCTCATACTTGGCATCTGGCATGATCCCTGAGTTATTGCTTGCAGGTTTAATGTCAGGCTTAGGAGGTGCGATCGCTTCCTTGGGCTTGGTGTCAATTGTCGCTTTGGGTTTGATGTCTTCCGGTGGTGCGATCGCTGTTTTAGCTTTAGCTTCAGGCTTAGGGGCAATCGTTTCTTTGGGCTTGATGCTCTCTGGGATTGCAGTTGTTGCCGCTTTAGTTTTGGCGGGTACTGCCTCTGGCTTTGTTGCCTTCGGTGCGGCAGGTGCGGTTCCTGCTAATTTTTGAGCGTGCGTTGCCAAGTAATCAGCATAAGTTTTGGGCATCCCTTCGATCGGGTTGCTGCACTTTTTAGATTTGGCAATGCAACTGAATCCACAGCTCCAACTTTTTTCAGT
>DATNOY010000927.1:0-11567 GCA_036703495.1 Coleofasciculaceae cyanobacterium | reverse complement strand
TAACGTAGACTATTGCGTTTGGACAACAACCGCTTGCCCAGAAGAGATCTGTGATCCGCTGGTCTTAGAGTCCTATCGCCAAAAATTTCCACAGCTTTGGGAAGATCATGATCTGCTAGTGCGGTTTGACCGAACAGAATCGCGATCGCCTCTGACTGCAGCAGAACCAGGCGCTTTGGCATGGCTAACCTCTGAGCCAACGAAGCCTCCGCTGGGCTATGTGCTGCGGCTATTTGTTTCAGGTCATAGCGCCGCAACCGAGAAAATTTTGCAAACCCTGCACCAGTTACTAGAACAATCGCTGCGGCAAACCTATACGCTGAAGGTGATTGACATCAAAAAACATCCTGACCTCGCAGAAGCCAACCAAATTACTGCCACCCCAACCCTGGTGAAAGTCTGGCCCTACCCCGTTCGGCGAATTGTGGGAGATTTCAACGATGCCCAAAAGGTGCTACGAATCCTCTCAAGCGGCAACTTTGGAGCGTTTGAAGATAACTAGCCCTGCTAAATCGGCAACAGCGATCGCTGGCAGCTTGGGCAAATCGCATGGATGGTCAGCTGACAATCCAGCAGGTGATAGCCCTCTTTTTGGGCCGTCTTAGATCCCATCTTGAGGATGGAATCATTCTTGAACTCAATCGTCTTGTTACACCGCACGCAAATCAAGTGATGGTGGTGATGCGGCGAAGGCTGATTAATTTCATAGTGTTTGTGCCCCTCAGCCAGCTCCAGCTCTCTCAAAATTCCCATACGGGACATCAGCTTGAGATTGCGGTAGATCGTAGAAAGGCTAATTGCATCTCCCTCCTCTTGCAACAGAGCATGTAGATCCTCTGCGCTCAGATGGCGACCCTCGGGAAGATTTTGAAAGATTTGCAGAATAGTTTCGCGTTGGGGGGTGAGTCGCCAGCCTCGTTCATTGAGTTCAGCCTTGAGGGAGGATGCTGTGTACATAAGTTAAACCACCTTTCTCAATAAAGCTGCCTTAATGAGAAGAATACACAATTATATTAACGATTTTCAAGAGGAACGTGTTATTGAGAATAACTCTGATAATTGTTGGCTGCGATACTGCTGAATTGATAGCATCCTGGGGATCAATCCTGGAAAAACTTGCTTAAACCCTTTTTCTTACCAATGTTAAATCGAGCCAAAAGGGGCAACATGTTGAGGCTTAAATGAGAATAACTTGCAGCTTAGTGAGGATTTCTCTGAAAATGCAACCTAAATTTACAGTCTGTTGCAGAATCTATAGCGGTTTTCAATTGAATCAAGTCCAGATTATTTTTTGAAAGCCGCGCGGAGTAAAGCTTTCAAAAATAATTTGATCTAATTGAGCGCGAAGCGCGATCGCTTGTTGTAAAACCTGACAACCCTGCCTACACTAAAAGTGGCTTCAGGATGACAACAATTCTTATCTAGCAGGTGAAAACGCTGTGTTTACAGGACTCATCCGCGCTGTTGGCACAGCGCGATCGCACGGGAGCAATGCTCTGCAAATTCACTGTGGTGCCCACGGTGCTTCCCTTTTAGAAGATATAGAACTCGGCGACAGCATTGCCGTTGATGGGATTTGCCTGACCGTAACTGAGATCTTACCCAATGGCTTCACTGCCGATGTGTCTCCCGAAACCCTCAGCCGCACAACCCTCAGCCATAACTCTGAAATCGCTTACGTTAACCTGGAACCTTCTTTGAAAGTCGGCAGCAAAATTGGTGGGCATTTTGTCAGCGGGCATATTGACGGCGTTGGTTATCTGGAGTCTTCGGTGCAAACGGACAATGCCTGGGAGATGAGCTTCCGGGTAGAAGAGGCTCAAGTGGCACGCTACATCGTTTCTAAAGGCAGCATTGCCATCAACGGCGTTAGCCTGACAGTAGCAACCTGCGATGCGTCCGGTGCCTGGTTTAAGGTTGCCGTGATTCCCCTCACCTATGCCGAAACAAATTTGCGCTATTTGCAACCCGGCAGTCGGGTCAATTTGGAAGGCGATATGTTGGGCAAATATGTGGAGAAGTTTCTGCGCCTTGGCACAAATCACTCCCTGGCGATCGCCGGGCTAGAGGAAATGCTGAATCCAGGGCATCAGGACAGCATTACTCCAGCCTTTTTAGCCGAGAATGGTTATTTGTAGAACATCCTACAGGAATTGCAGAAATCCTTCTGGCACCAGCCGCAGTTCACCCGATTTAAAGCGCTCGCCCTCTTCCCAAAACGCGATAAACTCATTGCTTCCTTCGCAAGCAGTAAACGACTCAGACTGATAAAATCGGCGATCGACAAAATCGCACTGATAAACCTGAACTAGCTCATGCCCAGGCTTACCGTTGTAAGTAAAGAGATTCTCCAAACAGCACAAGTATTGGATGTTGGTCAGTTCAGCTCCCAATTCCTCCCAAAATTCTCGCTGTAGTGCCTCTTGGCTGGTTTCGCCAAATTCAACGCCACCGCCCAAAGCTCGATAGAAGCAGTCTTGTTTGACAACGTCATCGCATTTAGACACAAAGATACAAGTGTCTTGCTTAATCAACGCCAGCGTGATCACACGAATCAGGAAGGAGGGTGCCATCATCCCGGCTAAAGGTTGGATCATAAGCTTGAAGTGGGTTTAGTTGTATTGATTCTCCGAATCTCGATCGACAACGGTAGCCCGCTTGCTTCCTGGAATTTTCCAGTCGGCATTCTCACCGCCAAAAATGATGCGTTCGATCGTCACATAGTCTTTGCTTAGCTGATCGAGCGCATTGATCAATACATCTAAGGCGATCGCATCGCTAGTGCCCAGATCAAACCAGCAGCGGCTCCAGTTGCCTTGATACTCAAACTCACTCATGTTGTGCATCAGCGCCATGAAGCTATCTTCAGCAGCATCCTGGTTGTATTCCATATAGCTAATGTCCAACCCGGTATCCTGCACCTGCATGTTTTCTGCATTAAAGCCTCCTAATTTTCCCAGCAAAAACCAGGAGTTAAACACCTCTTCCACATATTGCTGCTCGGACGTGGAAGGATTAGAGCTAAACTCTAGCCAAATCCATAGATCAAAAAAGTCGCACTCACGAAATTCTACTTTCATCTTGTTTGCCCAAAGTTTGCTTGAAATTTGCCCGAAATTTGTCTAGATCGCTAACCTTGCAGGGTTTGCCTTTTCATGGGGTGCTTTTTTATTGTGTGCCTGTTTATTGTGTGCCGTTTGGATAGGCGTTCAGCCCGATCGCCTCAGAAATTTTGGATAACCCTTGGGCTTCCAGCTTTTGTATCAAGCCTGCCAGAATCCGACGCACCATCCAAGGTCCTTCATAGATCCAGCCTGTATACACTTGCAGCAGACTCGCCCCTGCCGTAATTTTTTCCCAGGCATCTTCAGCCGTAAAAATGCCGCCCACGCCAATAATCGGTAAATTGCCCTGGGTTTGTTGATAAATGAACCGAATTACTTCTGTCGATCGCTGCCGTAAAGGAGCCCCGCTAATGCCACCTGCTTCCTCGGCAACGGGTTTACCCGTCGTCGCAATCACCTGCGTCTTAAGATGATCGCGTTGAATAGTAGTATTAGTCGCGATGATGCCAGCTAGTTGATAGGTTTGGGCTAGCTCCAGCACAGCGGCGATCGCCTCCCACTCTAGATCAGGCGCAATTTTCACCAAAATTGGCTTCTTCGACGAGTTCTCCTGCTGTAAGGCCGAAAAAATGGGTTCCAGCTGTTCGGTTGCTTGCAGCGATCGCAGCCCCGGTGTATTAGGTGAAGACACATTCACCACAAAATAATTGCCATACGTCTGCAACAGCCGAAAGCTACCCAAATAATCCGCCGCCGCGGCTTCTAAGGGCGTAATTTTGGATTTACCCAGATTAATACCCAGCGGAATTGGGGAGCGATCGCCCCTCTCCTGCAGCCGTTTGGCTAATGCTGCCGCCCCTTGATTATTAAATCCCATGCGATTTAAAGCAGCCTGATCGAGCTGCAACCGGAACAGCCGGGGCTGAGCGTTTCCCGGTTGCGCATGGAGCGTTACGGTACCGAGTTCGGCAAAACCAAAGCCAAAGTTAGACCAAAAGTCTGCCACTATCCCATCTTTATCAAATCCGGCTGCCAGTCCGACGGGATTGGCAAACAAAAGTCCCCAGAGCTGCTGCTCCAGGCTGGGATGGTGAAGGGCACAAGACTGTTGGATTTTCTGGCGCAGGTGGCTAGCGACCACATTGCTTTCATGCTGCGCTAACCAGTTTAAGAGGCTCAGCGTTTGCTGATGCGCTTGTTCCGGATCGACCTTCAGTCCAGAAAACAAGACGGGGCGAAGGAGTGACTTGTAAATATCCAAAGCAAATAAGCAGCGTGAATTTAATTAAACAGAGCGTTTGGGCAGTGCCCTCACTCCACAATCCAGGATTGGATTGCATTCATGATCTTCAGTATCCAACGCAAAAGCAGTGAGGACTATCCTCCAGATTAGCGGGCACCGACGCCAAGCGGGGATAGATAGCAAAGGAAGGTCTGCGGGAATCTTAGAAAGATGAGATCTGCTAAGGTCAAATGTATCAGGGACTAGCAAAGACTTCAAAATCATAAACATGGCGATCGCAGCGGAGTGAGCCATCTTCCCATCGTTCCAGTCCTGTTGAGAGTAAGAACAGCTGTTGTACGAATTGTCATTTTCATCTCATGAAGTTTTTAAGGGTTGGCAACAGTCTTTACTTGAAACCGTCAGAATACATACGATTCCAGCTTGTTTTCTAAACCGATAGAAGCAGGTGGAGGTAGGAGTTAAGTTGGCATGGGTTTACAGAAAGAGCCGTCAGGACAGGAAAGACAATTAGTTGCTTTAGGACGCGCTCTTCAAGCATTGCGGGAGACAGAAACCATTAATGGTCTGATGCCCGTCGTGTTGCAATATCTGCAGCACGAATTTAACTATGCCTTGATTTGGATTGGCTTGTACGATCGCGCCGAACATCGGCTCTTGGGGATGGGTGGCATTGCCCCTGCAGGCGACCCTACTTTTATGAAGCAAAATTTTAGCCTCAGTCCGGGTGATCTGATGGAGCAAGTTGTGGTGCAGCAGCGACCCATTGGTGTTCCCGATTTGCGCGAAGAATCGCGAGCTGGCGAATGGCGGCAAGCGGCCCAAAAATACAGCATTCAAGGCACAATCATCTTTCCAATTCGCTGCAAAGATCGCTGTTATGGCATCGTTTTGTTGGGATCACCCCTCTGGGGAACCTCCCCCCATGCTGAGGAGAAAGCCAGGTTGTCCATGGTGTTGGGAGCCTTAGCCGATCGACTGCACCAAGCGGATATGGCGCAGCAGCGTCAGCAAGCTAAGCGGCCCGATCAACCGCTTTTTAATCTCCTAGCAAAGCTGCGATCGCTCCCTACCCTCAAGAAGCGACTGGAAGCCGTAATTGACGAAACGCATCGCTTTGTTAAGCCCGATCGCACCAACGTCTACTGGTATGAACCCCAACAGCGTTATTTTTGGAAACGGCAGGGGAGCCGCTCGGCAGAGTCAGATCTGCAAATTCCGGTACAAGAGGTGAACGGATTCTATCAGTCCCTCACGGCAGATCAGCTGATCTCCGTTGGGGAAGCCCAAGGTTCTCTGAAAACCGATATTGCTGGGCGGCTGATGCATCTATTGCAAGCGCGATCGCTGATTGCCGCTCCAATCCTTTATCAAGGAGAATTACACGGTTTTGTTGCCGTTGAAGGGAATGAGTCCCGAATGTGGCTAGAAGAAGAGAAAAATTTTGTCCGAGGAGTGGCGCAGCTCGTGGCGTTAACGGCCCCACTCGAAGACATGGAAGAAATCGTGCAACAGGTCAAGTTAGATCAAGCCCTAACGGCAGAAGTGACCCGGGCGCTTTACAGCGAAGAAGACTGGAAGAGCATGCTGCAAAAATGTGCCGACCAGGTTTGCAAACGGCTGAACGTTGAGCGGTTTTTGGTATTGCTATATGACACCAATCTGAGCAAATTTGAGATTTGCTATCAGCAGCAGCCTAAACAACGCCGACCAATTGCCAACCCTCTAGATAATCTCAATCCAATCGATTGGCAAATGCTGGAACGGAACACAGAAGCCGTTGGCATTGAAAATCTGGATGAAGATCTGAAACTTATGGCATGGCGATCGGTATTTCTGGAACTGGAGGTGCGATCGCTGCTGGTGTGCAGTTCCTCTATTGGCAAACCCATTGAAGGCTTGGTGGTGCTAGGGCATGAAAGCAGCCGGAGTTGGAGCCGGGCCGACCGCGAGTTGCTGCGAGTCGTCAGTCAGCAAATTGGGTTACTGCTGCATCAATTCCAGCTGCAGCGGCAGACCGATCAACTGCAAAAA
The DNA here is from genome assembly GCA_036703495.1 of Coleofasciculaceae cyanobacterium. Taxonomy (GTDB): domain Bacteria; phylum Cyanobacteriota; class Cyanobacteriia; order Elainellales; family Elainellaceae; genus Drouetiella. The sequence continues at coordinate 5,225 of DATNOY010000927.1, read as the reverse complement.
AATTACCAGGCAGTCCAGTGGGGACTGACCACCATGCAGCAAATGCATCAGCTCGATCGCCTGGAACAAGCGGCAACCCAGCAGATCGCCCAACTCCTGCAAGCCCCTCTGTCCGTCCTGATTACCTGGAAGCCAGGTCGGACTGTGGCACAATTAACCGCCCCCTTTGTGTCTAAGCGATCGTTTGAAGTGGCCGTGCAGGTGCCTGTCCCCGTTTACACCGATGTGCTGGTGCAATGGACTCTCCAGTCCAATGAACTGCTCACCATTGACATTGAAAACATCTCCCCCGAAACGCGGCAATGGCTTTGCGGCGCTGAAATTGGACAAATTCTAGTAATGGCGTTGCGAACTGCACCCGACCATGAGCCAACCGGACTGATTCTGGTAGCCGACCACTCCCAGCGACATTGGGCAGAACAGGATTTAAGGGCTTTTGGCACGTTGGCTAGTCAATTGGCCTGGAGTCGGCGCTATCTGCTGCTGACTGAACTGTTGAGCGAGCGGCAGGAAAGCTTAGAACAGCTGAACTGGTATAAACATCGCCGCTTAGAAGAAACTTACCGAATTCTGGGAGTGGGCGTGCGGCGGCTGAATGAACTTAGCCATCAGAAAGATGGGCTATCGAGCATGCGCTACCAGCAAATCCTGCGGCATCTGGGAGGGACGCTGACTGCACTCACCCCTGTTCTCAAACATGAGCAGTGGCAGTTTCAAGGAGACTACGAATCCATTTCTTTGGCCAGCTTGCTGCGGCGATCGCTAGAGCGTTTGGATGGTTTGATCAAGCAGCGCCAACTCTGGTCACAGGTTCACAATGATGCCAACGTCAGCATTGGTGGCGATATTCCTAAAATTGAATTTGTCCTGCTGGAGGTTTTAACGGCCGCTTGCCAGCGTTCTCCTACCAGCGGCCGGCTAGATATCTGGTGTCGGCAAGTGGATGCTCAATGGCTGGAGTTATCGATGACTGACAACGGCATGATAGAACCTCGTCTGCTCGAAGAACTAGCGCAAGGAGAATCTAGAAGCGATCGATTAGTGCCTTCTGCTCTAGAGCATCCACCTGGTTTACATCTATCTATCTGTAAGTCGATGATGGCTCGGCTGGGTGGAGAATTCAGTCTCCATAAGCTCGAAGATGGTCGGATTTTTAGCCGTTTATTGATTCCGATCGCCGCAGGGGTGCCGATCGCTCAATCTGCCCGTAGCGACGGAGAAACAACAGGATTTTTCTAAAGAAACCGGGTTTTCGGCCTCATAATCTCCTCAATTTGAAGTTTTGACCCAAGAAACTCGGTTTCTGTGAGCATTCTAGGGGTTGTCTAGCCAACACTCTTGTCCCGCAGCTTTGCTGTGAGCTACGTTGGTAGACAAGCAGTCTGTAGCCTCTTTAACAAATAGTCGAATCAACTGCTAAAAATTGCTGAACCGCTGAATCGCTGAACCTATGCAACCTAATTTCCAAGTCATTAGACCAACCGGCATTTTAGACGGAACTCAAGCACCTCAGTTTCGCAGTGATGTCAGTGCAGCCGTTGATGCTGGCAAGCAGGTGATCTTGGTTGATCTACAAGAAGTCACGTTTATGGATAGTTCAGGTCTAGCTGCGCTAGTGCTGGCAATGAAAACGGTTCGTGCCACAGGGGGGAAATTTTGCGTTTGCTCGATGAATGATCCAGTCAGGATGCTATTTGAATTAACCAGCATGACGCGAGTTTTTGAGATCTTTGGCAGTCAGGAAGACTTTATCAACAGTTTGAAAGCCTATTGAAAGCATAGAGCGGTATGCACTCGGCTAAAGCCAGATTATTTTTTAAAAGCCTCTCGGAGCAAGGCTTTTAAAAAATAATCTGGCTTGACTCATTTGAAAATTGCTATGGGTAATATCACATCCGCTTACAGCCCCTCCATTAGCATGGGGATGCGAGGGCATTTCCTCTGCCCCCCTGATCACCCATGAACAGCCGGATTTGATAGGAGTTTTGAGGTCAGTCTTTAAACTGAATTCTGAGCAGCGATAAATCATCATTAAAGGTTTCTACACCGCTTGCAGCCCGGATTTTATCTAAAACCATATCTAGGCTTACAGTCGGATCTAGTTCTGCCAGTAGGTCTACGAATACTGACAACCCCCAAACCTGGATACTTTCTGGACTTAGCTCATAAATGCCATCGCTGAAGATATAGAGGGTGCTGCCTGGAGAAATCGGGTGGCGCTCGCTGACAAACGTGACTTGATCTAACATGCCAATGGGCAGACAGGGCGTCTTTAGCTGAGTGACTGCTCCCCCTTCGGAAGAGGCAGAAATTAAAACAGCCGGGGGATGTCCGGCACTGGCATAGGTTAACAGGCGATCGCTCAGATGGTAAACGCCATACCAAATGGTGAAATATTTTTCATTTTGGCTGCTCATGGGGTAGCGCTGATTGAGTGCGCTTAAGACTTGATCCGGCTGATAGAAATCGACATCGGGCAAAGAGCGCGATCGCAATGAATTCATCACCAAAATAGAGGGCAAAGCAGCCCCCAAGCCATGCCCCGATACATCCAGGACATAAACTGCTAAACACTCTGAATCCAGCCAAAAATAGTCAAAACAATCGCCGCCCAGTTGCCGGGATGGCAGAAAACAGGACTCTACCTCGACCCTGCCCGACAGCGGCGTTGGCAGCAGAGCCTGCACATAAGAGGCAGCTTCTGCAAGTTCTGCTTCTAGAAGCTGTTTCTGGGTTTGCAAATCCTGGCTCAGGGCATGTAGACGCAGCCCTGCTCGCACCCGAGCCTGTAGCTCAGCGAGATCGATGGGTTTGGGTAAGAAATCATCTGCACCCATGTTGAGCCCCTGCACGCGATCGGCAACATCGCCCCGTGAGGTCAGCAAAATGAAAAAAGTTGTGGTTAAGTCCGGGTTAGATTTAACCCATCGACAAACCTCTAAGCCATTGACGAGTGGCATCATCCAATCACAAATAATCAACGCTGGCTGAAGTTTTTCAGCTTGTTCAATGCCTTCCTGTCCATTAGCTGCCACAAATACCTCATGCCCCTGGTTTTTTAACGCCCTCTGGATGATCCTGTGAATCATATGATCATCATCAATAACCAGGATTTTTGACATTAGGATGCGCTACCTCATTATTGCTACATCTGCATCTCTACCCAGTCACTCTACACAGCAAGTAGCATGACTGTCGTACTCCAACCCGGCAAATCAGGTGGGCGCGATCGCGAACAGGTGATGCATATCCTATGATGCGTACCCTAATTCACCTATCTTGAGCCGTTACGCTAGAGATGTCATGGGGTACTCAATTAGAGCAACACTGTTGGAGATTACTATTCCTGGAAATTACATCCATAGACTATCACCGAGTTTTGGGTCAGGCCGCAGCTAACCGGACTCATCAGTCAGGACACAGCCTAGCAAATTTTTTAGAAATCGCCGCAGCATGGGACGAAAATCTTATCTTCACCGATTCCGCTAAAATCGCGAATTTAATTAAATGGGGGTTTGGGGACTTTGTCCCCCAAGGGGGCAGTGCCCCCTCCACCCCCTGCTCACCAATCATTTGGGATTGCGTACTGCCTTTGTAATAGTGTTGCAGCAAAATCCTGAGTTCCTGAAAAGCAATGGATTTTCTAAGTTCTTGTCTGCAATTCATGCTTAATTGGATCAGGATATTCAGCTCCCCATCCTCTATTCTTTATTCTTCAGAAATTTAGATCTGTGTCAGAGTCTCCAAAACCCTCTCGCTCTCTTGCTGGAATTGCTGGAATTGTGGCGATCGCCACGCTGCTCAGCAAAGTTTTCGGATTATTTCGGCAGGTGGCGATCGCTGCTGCTTTTGGTTCACAGCCTGCCTATGGAGCCTATAACTTTGCCTATGTGATTCCAGGATTTCTGCTGATCTTGCTGGGCGGTATTAATGGGCCGTTTCACAGTGCTATGGTCAGCGTTTTGGCAAAGCGCAAGCGAGAAGAAGTGGCCCCCATCATGGAAACTATCACCACGCTGGTGGTGGGCATCTTGCTACTGGTAACGATCGGGCTGATGGTCTTCGCGGAGCCTTTGATGCATTTGGTAGCTCCTGGCTTATTTATCACGGCTGCACAAGTCCAGGCAAAAACCGGCGATCCGGCGGCTTTTCAAATTCTCCAGCAAACCCGAGACATCGCGATTCTGCAATTTCGGATCATGGCTCCAATGGCCATGTTGGCCGGTTTAATTGGCATTGGCTTTGGGGCGCTCAATGCTGCCGATCAGTACTGGCTCCCCTCTATTAGTCCCCTGTTTTCCAGTGTGGCCGTGCTGGCTGGTTTAGGAGGGCTGGCATTCTATCTCGGCGATAAAATTCTATTGCCGGAGTATGCGGTGCTGGGGGGCGCAGTTTTGGCTGCCACCACTTTGGCCGGGGCCGTGCTGCAATGGTTGGTGCAGTTGCCGGCCCAGTGGCGATCGGGCTTGGGCGGTTTCCGGCTGCGTTTTAACTTCCGGCAGCCCGAAGTACAGGAAGTGATCAAGATCATGGGCCCGGCCACCTTCTCGTCGGGCATGATGCAGATCAACGTCTGGACGGATCTGTTTTTTGCGTCCTTTATTCCCAATGCCGCAGCGGCCGTTTCGGCCATGGGCTATGCCGGATTGCTGGTGCAAACGCCCTTGGGGATTTTGTCGAACGTAATTCTGGTGCCGTTGCTGCCCGTCTTTTCTAAGCTGTCAGATCCCAAAGATTGGCCCGAGCTGAAAGTTCGGATTCGTCAAGGCTTAATGATGACTGCGATCGCCATGCTGCCCATCAGTGCGTTAATGATGGCGCTGGCTGTGCCTATTTCCCAAGTCGTTTATGAACGCTATGCTTTTACCGTCCAAGATTCCTATCTCACGTCCTCTGTGCTGGTTGCTTACGCTTTAGGCATGTTTGTCTATTTGGGACGAGATGTTTTGGTGCGCGTCTTCTATGCCTTAGGCGATGGCGATACGCCCTTTCGCATCAGCATTTTCAATATCTTTTTGAATGCCTTGCTGGACTTTTTCTTATACAAACCGCTAGGTGCTCCTGGTCTGGTGCTGGCAACGGTCGGCGTTAACTTAGTTTCTATGGTCGCCTTGCTTTGGGTTCTGCATCGCAGATTAGGCGGATTACCGCTGCGAGAGTGGAGTATGCCGCTGCTGATGTTAATTGCTATCAGTGGCGTCACAGGGTTAGCTGCTTGGGGATCG